>JAGXAR010000082.1 GCA_018971525.1 Nitrospirota bacterium | reverse complement strand
TGAAGGGAGGATCGAGGTAGATCAGGTCAACGGATTCATCCTTGATGTACCGCTTGAGTACGTCAAGGTTGTCGCCGTAGTAGAGCGTGTTCTCAATAGGGTTGGGCATTCCTGCGAACACTCGTATAGCATGGAGGAATCAGAAAGTACAGTTTGAGAGTAGGAGTGTGATCGCAAGGAAAACACCCGCATTTACCTTGCTTCTATGTTGCGAATCAACGCCGCACATCTTAGAATTGGCCTTCCCTCCTGCGAGGCTCCCTCATGCCCTTCCTACTTCGTCCCTACGCTCGCTTCCCCGTCTGTTGTCCTGTCACGTATCACGCTGGAATGTACGAAGGACAAGGCACCGTCTGGAATCTATCTCTTCCCGATTGGCGTTGACGGATATGGCAAACGATTTCACGGTCACTCGACAAATGATCGATAGGTTAGAACCTTGGCTGGAACATCTATTAAATCCACTTCTTCCACTTCAGCGCGTTCGTCATGAAGATGGCTCCTTTCACTGGGAGTTTACTGAGCAGACGCCACGAGCACTTCAAGTTGGTAAGGCAGTACGTATGATTAGCGGTATACGTGCAGCGCTCTTGCTGGCAGATTCTGGCTATGTGGTGGAGTGCTACAGCCTACTGCGAATGGTCTCAGACTTCGCTCAGGAAATTATAGCGATTGCTGAAGCCCTTCTGGAAGAACGATTCACAGAACCGCAGGAACGATTTGTTCGACAGTACTACATCCCAATTGCTGAAAGTGCGGATGAATACGAGCAACAGGAACGCGAACGCTATGTGAGTCGCGAGGAGCTACTCAAGGCGCATTTCCGACTAGATGAACAAGTCACGAGGGATGCGACTACCTTGCGTAAACTCATGAGATTTGTCAACTACACCTATGACAAGTATGTCCACGGCGCATATCTCACTTCGATGGAGCTATACCACGGCGATAGACAAAACTTCATGCTACGAGGTCACGAGGCTGATCTACACCGGCGTATCGCCAAAGCTTCGGTCGCAGGGAAGCTACACGAGGTCTGTCATTCTCTGGCTTTTACAGCCCTTGCTGCGGGAGACCGAGCATTGTCCGAGGAGATTACCTTGGCCTTGAATGAACTTGAGAAGTCCGATGAACAGTCTATGCCTTCTTGAAATCTTTATATCGAAACATGGGGAGGCATTTACGACCAGATCCAGTGAAGATACCCAACATCAAGCAATCAGGGCTTTCCCTGGTAGCGCAGAACCGCGAGCCTGCGTATAGTGTGCACATGCTCGCCGCTCTAGGCAAGGTGTTGTCAGTCATTATGCTTGCGGTTTTCGTCAAGCGGCTGGTGCGCCGGAGACCTCTCTCGCACCCTTACCGTCGTCCCGAAGATCAGTGGCATCGCCATGGATATCGTGAGCCTTCTTAGGAAGGGCGTGAACCATAGGCCGACCTGACAGCCGCCGCTCAAGCCGTCGCCGTCAACGCCTTCACCACATCCTCATACCGAAGTTTCTCCAATCCATCCCGCAACAGACTCAGCGGCAGTTGATCCCGATGCACATACGTTTGACCGTGGACGCTCTGCGCCGCGTGTCCGGCCAGGATCTCTACGACATTGTGAGGCACACCAGCCGCGTGAAGTTTGGTGATGCCTCCGTGTCGGAGTGAGTGAAGTACTACCGCAGGATCAGCGATGCCCTTCTTGGTCACCAGCCGCCCGAAGAACTTGCCGACAGGATCACTGTAACCGTTGTGCGTCTTGGTCAGCGTATGAAACAACCGGACGTGCCCTGCATTCCTGATTCGCTGTACGAAGTCAAGAAAGCCCAGGGTGACCAACGCTGAGTGTATTGGGACACGCCGCCTTGATCCCTCGTTCTTCAAGACCTGACCAAGTGCCGCATCATCGTTGATCCGGAGAAAGTGAATACCGCCCTCCTCTTGAATGTCGGCGACCGCCAGTTGCCCTGCTTCTTCCCTTCGGCACACCTGGAACAGGCACAGCAGGACTAGCCAATAGCGTTCGGGCCGTGCGGTGCGTTGAGAGAGGAATCCGTTCGAGGACAACACGGTCAACAGTTCTGCATCGGTGAAGGGCCGACGTTTGCCAGAGGTCTTCCTCACAATCTTCTTCGATGGTGCGAGGCCTTTGATCGGGTTGACCCCGTCAGTAACAAAGCCCTGCTGTTCAGCCCATTTGAATATCATGCCGATGACTGAGAGACGCGAGGACACGGTACGCATGGACAACTTTCGTTCGTTCAGCAGATGTTCCTTGTAGTGCCGCCCATCCGCTTTGGTGATGTCCATAATGGGCCTGTCGCCACCAATGGTATTCAGGAACTTCAATAGCTCCGCCTGCAAGGGCTTGGCGGTTCTGTCAGCGCGGGGTGTCTCAGCCATAAACTTCTTCACGACCTCGGAGAAGAGAGGGCTGGGCTTGACAGGTGGTGTAGCAGGGGACGGAGGGGACGCGACAACCGCAGGCTGATGGCTTGTGTACTCTCCATTCCATCGATCCGCTTCGATCCTCAACACGTCTTGCTTGGCTCGCAGGAGCCGCCGACAGAGCCGCCCGAAGTCTGCGCTGTCATGGTCGAGATGTGGCAGGCTTGCAGTCTTCAACAACTCATCAGCTTCCTTCTCAACCTTCACGTAGTTACACGACAGCAACGCGTCAGCCACTGTGTCGAACTCGTTGGACATGGCGAGGTGGATGCCTTCGCGCCGATCATCACTGACAGGGCCACAGGTGGCTCTGAAGTCTTCCGCCTCGTCTAGTGTCGATTCCATCCAACGGGCAATGAGGCGTTCAATTTCAGGGGCGGTCATCGATTCACCCTTCAGTTTCAAGGTTGCAAAGACACGTTGTGTGCGAGCATGCCACTGTGCGGAGAGGGCCTTCGCTTCGTCCTTGTTGGTCGTCCTGAGACTTCGCCAGAACTGTACCTTGCCGCCGAAATGTTGTCGAATCTTTCGGGGAATGGTGGAGCGGTGGTAGTAGGTTTGTCGCTTGGAGCGGATGAATAGGGTAGCCATGAAACCTCCAAACAGGGTAGCCACGACTACACCCAGCTTGGAGGCTCATGCTAAACGCCGCTCTAGTGGCTGCGTTTGGATGTTTCTTGGGGTGAGTGACGGGTTTCGAACCCGCGACCTCCGGATCCACAATCCGGCGCTCTAACCAGCTGAGCTACACCCACCATACGGTGAAAAGACAGGAGCCTGTCTCGATGACGGATGGGATTCTAGCAAAGAGAGAAGATGACCCGCAACTCGATGTCGGCCTGTTCAACCCCGTGAGTCAAAGGCCGCCTGCATTTCGGTGAGAATTGCGGCGGCGGCGGCGGCGGGATCCGAGGCATCTCTGATGGGTCGGCCGATCACCAAGTAGTCAGCCCCGGCCGAAATCGCCTGGGTCGGCGTGGTCGCCCTGGCATGATCATCGACATCTTTGCCAGCTGGACGCACACCGGGCGTGACGATCAGAAATCGCGGACCGACCTTGGGACGAAGGATCGCCGGTTCTTCGCCCGAAGCCACAACTCCGTCACAGCCCACCTCGGACGCCAATAAGGCGCGCGCGGTGACCAAGTCCTGGACACTCCTCTGAATGCCCATCTCGCGGAGATCCTGACTGTCAAAGTTGGTCAGCACCGTCACCGCCAACAGTTTCAGCGCGGACTCTCCACGGCCTTGGACGGCTGCGGCCAGCGCCTTCCGGTTTGCATGAACCGTCAAGAATTCCACGCCCATCGCCGCAACTCGCGCAGTTGCCCGACGAACGGTTTCCTCAATATCGAGGAACTTGAGATCCAGAAACACCCGCTTGCCTCGCGTGATCAGGCGTTGAACCATCTCCGGCCCGGCGGCCGTGTAAAGTTCGAGTCCGACCTTCACAAACACGATCTGGTCCTGGACTCGTGCAAGGAGCCGCTCGGCCTCATCGCTTGAGGGAACGTCGAGAGCCAAGATTAAGCGGTCACGGGCAATAATTGTTGACACAGGCTTGTCCTTTTGAAGAATGGCTCACCTTGACGCTTCATTGAGCCGTATGGTACAAATGCGCTCTTTTCCATTGGAGTCTACTATGCCGGTTGTACACAAATCGACGATTCGCCGGGCCCGCCAGTCCGTTAAGCGGCACGACCGTAACCGTGCAACGCTGGGGGCCCTCAAGAGCCTCGTAAAGAAAGTCCAAACGGCCGTGGCTGAGAAGAAGGTCGAGGATGCGAAGGTATCCCTGCGCCAAGCCACGTCGGCCCTCGGCAAGGCCGTGACCAAAGGTGTGATGAAACCGAACACGGCCTCGCGCCGGATTGCTCGCCTCACACTCCACGTCAACTCCTTGTCTGCTTCCCGCTCGTAATCGTTCGCACGTTCGACAGGGATCTCGCCCTCGCCGGTTGCGGCACTTCAGAGCCACGACTCGGCGAGGGCGGACGTGCATTGACCTGCGCACGATCACATAACCGCAACAATACGTCTTCAAGAATTCTTGCAGGACGTCCGCCACTTCCACCCTTCAGCTTGGCATCGGCATCCAAGAACAACCGAAGCGCTTCATGCAAGTGGGCGTCAGGAAACTGCTCAAGAAACGCGCGCACTTTGTAGGGATCCATACGCAACGTCCGAGCGGCCTCCCCCTCGCGGCCTCCCTGCCGTACGACTTCCTTGACCTTCCACAGTCTCCGATATTGCCAGGCCAGGGAGCCAAGAATTCTCAGTGGAGCCTCCCCCGCTTCCAGATTCCTGGCCAGGATCGCCAGCACCCGCCCGCGGTTTCTCGCGCCAATGGCCAACGTCAATTCAAACACCGAGGCGCCGGGCTCCGTTCCTCGCAGGGTGGCCACGTCGGCGGCGGTGACAGCCTGACCGGGCGAGACATACGCAGCCAGCTTTTCCAATTCACGCCGAACCGAATAGAGCGAGCCACCACAGGTCTCTTTAAGCAACTCGATGGCCTCCTCGTTGAGCCGGATACCGACCCGTTCAGCATCCTGCTTAAGCCAAGGAAGCCACTGCGCCTCTCTGAGAGGTGAACAATCGACTGTCACCGCGGCCTTCGTGAGGGCCTGCGTGAACTTGAGTCGTCCGTCAAGTTTCGGCGCGACGAAGACCACGGTCGTGGAGTCATTCGGCTCCTTCAGATAGGGAAGGATCGCGTCGCACTCCCGGGCCGGAAGTTTATCGGCCGCCTTTACCACCACTACTCGCCGAGCCGCAAACACAGCTACTTCCGAGGCACAGGTGACAATCTCTGCCCCGCTTACGTCGTCTCCATAGAACAGATCGCAATTGAAGTCGCTCTCGCCCTCTCCCAATAAGGCGGTCTTCAGTGCAGCCAGAGCCATATCTCGCAGCAAATCTTCCTCGCCAACTACCACGTATAGCGGCGCAACTGTTCCTTGCGCAAGCTGCGCGTTGAGTTGGGCATGAGAGATGGCTGCGGTCATGGTGGATATCCGATTTATTTTATGCTTGTGTCCGCGCTGTTTGATGCTGAAGGCGCGGTCGGCTTTGCCAGCTGCCCCGATTCCAGCTGGAGCAGAAAGCGGGAAGCCAAGTCCTCGGCGATAAAACGGCCGGCTTGTTCCAAGGCCCGGTTCTGCAGGACGCGGTTGAACTGCAGGTCGGGCGTCACGTAGAACTCCGAGGCGCCCTTCGCCGTTTGCGCCCACACGAGACGTTTCGTCCTGGTCTCCTCCACCTTGACGATCACCAGGACCTCTGCGCGGCTTTCGAGCGTGGTTGTCTGGCTGAAACTGAGCGTTGGAAGACTGACCGCAAGAATTTGCCCGGACAGCACAAGATCGGCAGCCTCAGCCTCCGGAACGACCTGAGCCCCACTGCCTGAGGAAAATTCATGGCGCAGATAGTTGGTATAGCGGACCTCCAGGTTGGGCTCGAAACTCTTATTCTCCAAGGTCCTGACGACCAACCGCGGAGGGGGTGACGTGGAAGAGGATGTCGCCGTTGCACTCCCGATTGTGGGCCCGGCTCCCTCCACGCGGAACTGATAACCGCAGCCGGCGAGAGCCGCAAGCAACGCGAGGCTGGCGGGAAACGTGAGACGGGCAAGAGAGCCTCTAGTTTCCAGTGTATCCCGCATGTCTCGCCTTTCGCGCTTGTCGTGCCAATCTCGGCGACGTTCACACGACAAAGTTCATCAACTTTTTTTCGATATACACAATCTTCTTCGGCTCCTGCCCTTGCAGCCACTCCGCGACCTGCGCACGAGCCAGCTTTTCGACCTGCTCGCGAGTGGCGTCGGCTCCCACGTCGAGTTTGGTCCTCAACTTTCCATTCACCTGGATCGGAATGGTCAACCGATCGCTCACAGTCATGGTCGGATCGAAGATCGGCCAAGGCTGCTGAGAAACACTCGGCTGGTGGCCGAGCACCTCCCACAATTCTTCCGCCAGATGGGGCGCGAAGGGTGCCAGGAGCAGGACGAAGGGTTCGAGTAAGGCCCGGGAGCGCTGCTCGGCCTTCGTCATCTCGTTCGTAAACACCATCATCTGGGAGATCGCGGTGTTAAACCGCAACGCTTCGATATCCTCGGTCACCTTCTTGATCGTCTGGTGGAGCAATCGCTGGTGTTCGGGAGTAGGAACCGTCCCCACCACTGTACTCGAGATCCGGCCCTCTTCATTCACCATGAGTCGCCACGCCCGTTCGAGAAAGCGCGTGACCCCTTCAACACCCCTCGTACTCCAGGGCTTCACGGCCTCCAGCGGGCCCATGAACATTTCATAGAGCCGCACCGCATCGGCCCCGAACCGGTCCATGATCTCGTCGGGATTGACGACGTTGCCGCGGGATTTCGACATCTTTTGGTTGTCTTCTCCCAGCACAATCCCTTGATGCACCAGCTTCTTGAACGGCTCCGGCGTACTGACTACACCAATGTCGTACAGTACCTTGTGCCAAAAACGCGAATAGAGCAAATGCAGCACGGCATGTTCGCTGCCGCCGATGTAAAGATCCACCGGCATCCAATAGCGCTCCTTTGCGGGATCGACGAGCTGGCCTCGATTCTTCGGATCAAGAAATCGCAGATAATACCAGCAGGAACCGGCCCACTGAGGCATCGTATTAGTTTCACGGCGTGCCGGCACCCCGCTGATCGGGTCAGTGATCGTCAGCCAGTCGGTTAAATTCGCGAGCGGGCTTTCGCCGCTCCCGGAGGGTTTGAAGTTGCTGGTCTCCGGCAACAGCACCGGCAACTGCTCTTCCGGAAGCGGAAGAGCCTGGCCATCTACCCATACAATCGGAAAGGGCTCGCCCCAATACCGCTGACGGGCAAACAGCCAGTCCCGCAACTTGTAGTTCACGGCCTTGCGACCCTTGCCGTGCGATTCCAGCCAGGCCGTGATTTTCGGAATCGCGTCACCCGGCGTCAGCCCATTGATGGTAAAGCTTCCATCCGGTGTCCTGGAATTGACGACGGTCCCCTTGTCGGTCGCGACGAACGCCTCTTGTTCAACCTGACCGCCAGCGATCACTTCGCGGATCGGCAAGGCATAGGTCTTCGCAAAGGCCCAGTCGCGCTCGTCGTGCGCAGGCACAGCCATGATGGCCCCTGTCCCATAACCCATCAACACGTAGTCGGCAATCCAAATGGGCAGCGGCTCGTTGTTCACCGGATTCACCGCATAGCCGCCGGTGAAGACCCCGGACTTTTCCTTTTCGAGTTCCTGCCGTTGAAGATCGCTTTTTCTGGCCGCCGCCTCGCGATAGGTGGTGACCGCGGTGCGGCAGCCGGCAGTCGTGACAACCTCCACTAACGGATGCTCCGGGGCTAACACCATATAGGTCGCGCCGAACAAGGTATCGGGCCTTGTGGTAAAGATCCGAATCCTACCGGGGACGCCGGCCAAATCAAACTCAACTTCCGCGCCGATCGATCGGCCGATCCAATTCTTCTGCATCTCCAATGTGCTGGCCGGCCATTCAACCAGCTTCAAATCTTCGAGGAGTCGATCGGCATAGGCCGTGATCTTCAACACCCATTGGCGCATGGGCTTGCGCACCACATCGAACCCGCCGACTTCGCTCTTTCCGTCGATAATTTCTTCATTGGCGAGCACCGTCCCCAGTGCGGGGCACCAGTTCACCGGTACTTCCGCCACATAGGCCAACCCTCGCTCGAACAGTTTCAAGAAGATCCACTGCGTCCAACGATAATAATCTGGGTCGATCGTGCTGATCTCACGTTCCCAGTCGTAGGATAGACCAACCCGTTTCATCTGGCGTTTGAACGTCGCGATGTTCTGGGCTGTCGTGACGACCGGATGAATTCCGGTCTTCACCGCATACTGCTCGGCAGGAAGCCCGAAGGCGTCCCACCCCATCGGATGCAGGACATTGAAGCCCCGCATACGCTTATAGCGGGACACGATATCCGTCGCCGTATAGCCTTCGAGGTGGCCGACGTGGAGGCCCGATCCGGAGGGATAGGGGAACATGTCGAGGCAGTAGAATTTTGGCTTGGCCTGGTCGTCAGCCACGCGGAAGGTCCGGTGCTGCTCCCAATAGGTCTGCCACTTCACTTCAAGGGCATGGTGATCGTAGGTTTTGCTCATGCTGGCAATGAATCGCACTCGTCCAGAAAAAGAGGAAGGACTCTAACATACACCCGCGGGAGCAACAAGAATCGACGCAGAGCGAGGCTGACACAACAGGAGCTGATCTTCGCAAGAACAACGCCCGCACACGCCACCAGCCATTTCCCTGGCGGGTGGATGTGTTCACTCTTGGCACATCCCATACAAGCATTCACCTCAGTGAGAGCGCAGTTGGAAAAACCAAAGCCGTCAGGCCGCATCCATGAAGTCGTTTTGTAATACAATAGTGACAAGAATCTGTACTGGCCATTGCACGATCGAGCTACGGGACATTCTACGAAGGAACTATGGGATTCTACGCCACACAGATTTTCCCACGTCTGATGGACTGGGTCATGAGCGGCGACGAATTCCAGCAACTCCGAAAGTTGCTGTTACAGGGCGCCCGCGGGGAGGTCTTGGAAATCGGGCTTGGAACAGGGCTGAATTTGCCCCACTACCCCGGAGGAGTCTCGTGGTTGTATGCCGTGGATCCGGCGCCGCTGCTACCCGACCGAGTGACACGACGGAATCGAGCCGTTGCCTTTCCCGTTCAGATCAAACAGGTCAGTGCGGAAACGCTCCCCTTCGACGATCGAACCTTCGACTGTGTCGTCAGCACCTGGACCCTCTGTACCATTCCCGATCCGGTCAAGGCACTCCGAGAAGTCCGTCGAGTACTCAAGCCTGACGGAGTGTTTTTGTTCCTGGAGCATGGCCGGAGCGAGGACGACAAGGTCGCAGCATGGCAGGACCGATTGAATCCTGTCCAGAACATTATTGGCTGTGGCTGCAATCTGAACCGCAAGATCGACCAAATCATCGCGCAGGCGGGCTTGAAGATCATGACCCTCGATCGATTCCAGATGCAGAGCGTGCCCAGACTCGGAGGCGAGATGTACCGAGGTACAGTAACCCGCCCGGGTTAGATCAGAGGCCGCCCATTGAGGAGCGGAGAAAAACTGGTGACCGAGACGAACTGAGCGAGCGGAGCAGGAGGCAGCTGAGAACTCGACTTGGCACTATGAATGAGATGGGCCACGCCAAATTGTTTTGCCGCCATCAGACAGCCCTCGTCATCATCCATATAGAGGGACCGTGTCGGGTCGAATCCCAGTAGTCGCGCGCAATTGGGCCAATATTCCGGACGCATTTTTAGATACCCCACCTCAAACGCGTTCACGATTCGATCGACATGCCGATCGAGCCCGGTCTTGGCGACTTTGATGGCCACACCTGATTCATGGGCATTCGTCACGATCGTCACCCTCTTCCCCAGCTGTCGAAGGTGTTGCAGAAACTCCTCCGCACCAATCAGGAAGCCGATCATGTGGTCCAGTTCCTTAGTCATGGCCACGACATCGATTCCCACTCGCTGCGTCCAATAATCCAGATCGGTCCAGGCCAATTCGCCTTCGACCGAGCGGTACATCGCCATAAGTGTGTCGCGAGACTCTTCGATCTGTAGACCGTGGAGCGCAGCATAACGGCGCGGCAGTTCCTCTTCGAAAAAGAAATTGTCGAAGTGCCGGTCCAACAACGTGCCGTCCATATCGAGAAGGACGTCGTCGATCTCGCTCCAATTCAGGTGAAATGGCATCATCTCAATGAGAGTGTACCCGACGATGGTTGTGTTTGCCAAAATTCTTATGTTACGGTCGAGATACAATTTTCCATGCCACGCACCAAGAACACCCCCTTACAGACGGCACCGGTACTGCAAGCCACGACGACTCATCCGCCTATTGTGGCCATTATCGGTCGCCCCAACGTCGGTAAGTCGACGCTCTTTAATCGCATGCTCGGCAAACGAACGGCCATCGTGGACGACGTCCCTGGTGTCACACGGGATCGTAACTACGCCGACGCCACCTATCGGAATCGACCGTTCCGGCTGGTGGATACGGGAGGCCTGGACCCGTCCGCCTCGGAAGGCATGCTGGCCCTCATCAAACGTCAATCGGAGCTCGCTATTGCGGAAGCGGACATTTTGATCCTGCTGATGGACGGCCGGACCGGGCTGACGACCCCGGACCAGGAAGTTGTCCGTCTCTTGCGCGGAACGCCGAAGCCGTTGTTTGTCGTGATAAACAAGATCGACACGCCCAAGGTCGAAACGCTCGTGGCAGATTTCTATCAACTGGGCACGGAGACGCTCTATCCTATCTCTGCGGAGCATGGCATCGGCGTCTCCGACCTCCTGGACGCGATCTTTCCACTCCTCCCGATCCCTGATGAGAACTCTGAGCAGACGACGATGCCCCGCATTGCCGTCGTAGGACGACCGAATGTCGGCAAATCTACGCTGGTAAACGCCGTGCTCGGGGAAGATCGAGTGGTGGTCAGCGATGTGCCGGGAACCACACGTGATTCGATCGACTCGATCGCCCTCCACCAAGGACGGCGGTATCTCTTCACTGACACCGCGGGTATTCGTCGGCGCGGAAAGATCGACCGGGGGATCGAAGGCTATAGCGTGGTCCGATCGCATTTGGCCATTGGCCGGTCCGACCTAGGGATCTTGTTAATCGATGCCACGGAAGGCGTGACCGAGCAGGACACCAAGATCGCCGGGATCATCATCAAGCAAGGACGGGCCTGCTTTCTTCTGGTGAATAAATGGGACCTCCGGGAAGGCGATAGCCAGGCCCGGCAGGAGGTCGAACTGGAACTTCGGCGGCGCTTTCCCTTCCTGACCTGGGCACCGGTCCTCTTCGCATCCGCAGCCAATCCCGATTCACTTGGCCAGCTCTTTCCTACCATTGATAGAGTATTCGCGGCTTTTTCAAAACGGATCCCGACCGGAGCGTTGAACAAGTTCCTCCAGGAGATTCTCGCCACCCACCCCCTGCCGGTGCGAAAAGGCAAACCGACGAAGATCACCAAGTCTGCCTTCATGACCCAGGTCACGACACAACCACCGGTCTTTGCATTGTTTGTCGGTCACCCGGACAATATCACGCCCGCCTACCTCCGCTTTCTCGAGAACCAACTTCGCGAGGAGTATGGGTTCGAGGGAACCCCGATTCGCATGCTGGTTCGGAAGAAATAGCTGGTTCAATTTCCGCCGCTCCCCGGCCCTATTTGTGCGAGACCTAGCGCTGTATGCCACGTTGTGATCGGTATTCGCAGGATAGTCGCGCTTCCTGCACCCCTGCCATCGGTGCAACTCTTGCGCAGTCCGGAGAGTATTTCTCCAAAAGGATACGAGTGCCATATTCATCTTCGCAGAGCCAAGCCAACTCCCCGCAGTATGATGTCTCTGAAACAGAGGAGACGGCACCCCCAAGGACCAAGTGCGATGCAACAACCCCTTCTGTCTTCCCCGCAGTCGGGCATGATCGTGTTTTCCTCATCCGCTCGCATCCTGCACATGAATGGACCAGCTCGTGCACTGATGGCGTTGTTCGGTAAGCCCTATGAGCTCTGGCCGCAGATGGCTCCGGAATCCACGCCCTCCATCCTCACGGAGTTATGTTCTGACGTGCTGGCGCAACTCCAACGTCGAATCGAGGTGAAGGACTGGGCACAATTCGAAATGCGCCGTATCTGCCACATGGTCACACCGTCCCTCTTGCTCACAGGGTTCGGTGTGCCGAATTCAACCAACCGTGAGCTCCGGATCATTCTGACCCTCCACCCGCTGCCTTCCACTCCTTGTGCAGCCACGGATTCACAGCATCTCCACCAGCCGGCCGACGTACAGGCTTGCATCAGTGTCGCAATTTCGTAAAGGCACCGCCTTCCGAGTCACTGTCGTGGCGGCTTTCGCCTTGACTCCTCCCAGGCATCATGTTATTCGCTCAAGCTGATGAGGCAATCCACACATACAGAGACTCATGCCCTTGTGATTCGCAATGACCCGCAGCCCCCTGGAATGCGCGAGTCCTCTCTTCGCAGGCTGCCTCGACGCGTGGTCGAGGCCTTCTGCTCCGGGGTAGTGGTCGTCGTCACCCTCCTCGGCCCTGTCAGTGCCGAGGAGCCACCTGCGCCATCCGGGATGCTCTCGCTCCCGGTCGTTGAAACCCCTGCTCCAGCCCCTGCCGCCGTTGACCCGGTCACGATTGATCCCTCCATACAGTTACGGGGATCGGTGTGGCGGACCAAGGCCGGGATCGTCTTTCTCAAGACCCCGATCGGACTGCTAACCCTCAGTTCCAAAACAACGCTGAAGGATATCAAAGCCTCGCACGAAGTACACTTTTGGGTACACGAGCGCAATTCAGTCGTCGAAATCCGAAAGAGGGCCGACGGATCATTGGTCCATCGCTACCTCAGCGGACCAATGACGACCGGGACCGATGCGCCGGGAACCTTACGCTGGTGGGGACCTGACGGTGACCAGACCGTCCATGTCGGGACACATGAAGGACGTTTCAGCAACTATCGCGAGGGAGATTCTCTGACCGTCGAAGTCGATGAAACGAATACCGTCCGCGGGGTGCATGACCTGCAATTTGATTTGCAGGTCAGCCAAACTCCGCCAGCCGGCGCCGATGTATATCTCCTCCTCTCCGGGACCGTGTCCAAGCTCAAGTCCAACTTCGTATTCGTCCGAACCCCCATCGGTCTGGTCATGCTCAATTCGAAGATCGGGATCCCTCGTGTGAAGGTGGGACAACCGTTGACGTTGCACATCGACCATGAGCATGTCACCGTCACGTTCCCATCAACTGAGACACCAACTCCCCGACGCAACGCGTCGCCAATCCCGTAACCGGGGCCCAGTGAATGCAGCGGTCCCGGCAAACTGGCAGGCGACCAAACACTCCCGGTGGCTTGCTTGACAGGCCTCAGCCAACTCCCTAGACTTCGCGCCAACCATGCGCGCCCCAGCCCCCAAGACGCCTCCGCAACGCCCAGCCGTGCAAGAGCCTGACGGATTTGATAGGCTGTATCGAGACAATGTCGATCTGATGTATCGGTACGCATACCGTCTGTGCGGCGAAGCAGAATCGGCCAAGGATCTCGTTCAAGAAACCTTTCTCAATGCCTACCGAGGACTTAAAGATTTTCGAGGCGAGGCGCGGGTTTCCACCTGGCTTTATACCATCGCCTCACGGGCCTGCATACGGATGCGGCGCAAGCGCAAGGGGGAACCGGAACACGAGCTCTCGCTCGAGGAGTTTGTGCCCACCTCCGAGGGGGAGTTTCGCCTCCAGATCCCGGTGGACGGACTCAGTCCTGAAGAAGCGCTGCAGAGTAAAGAGCTCCGGCAGGCCCTCGACCAGGCGATCGACAAACTGCCCAAGAAATATCGGCTGGTCCTGGTGCTCCGCGATATGGAAGGGTTGAGTGCCAAAGAAGTGGGGACCATCATGGGCCTGAATGAGCGAGCCGTAAAATCGCGGCTGCATCGAGCACGCTTGTTTGTGCGGCGGGAGCTCAGCGCCCGCGGCATCACCTACCACGATGACCACAAGTCAGGAGGCTTGCGTTCATGACCAAGAAAAAGTCGGCGGCGCCAAAGAAGCGGATCGAGCCATCGTCTCACCGCCATACGCCTGGCCAAGGCCATTGCATGGATCTTCTCCGCCAGTTGTCTGCCTATATCGACGACGAACTCCCAGCCGACATTTGCCGGGAGATACGCCAACATCTGGGAGCCTGTCCGAATTGCGAAGTCTTCATCGCCTCCCTCCAGCAAACCGTCACGCTCTGTCGACATCGTCCAGTCCCGCAGTTGACGTCGATCGACCGGGTGAACATGCGCCGCGCGATCCTCGATGCGGCCGAGGCCCGGTGAGAGGGACGCTTGGGCTCATGGGCCTGGCACTGGTGCTAGCGACTCCCGCAAGAAGCCTGTCCAACAATGACCTTTCTACTGCGGCGAACGATCCGCGGCCATCTGCGTCGTTCTCGGCCCCCAAAAATCCTCAATGTAGTATTCCAGCGAATACACCTCCGGTTTTTCTGAGCCTGCGGCCTTGCATCTGGCCGCACCTCCTTCGCCTCGTCACGAACGGCAATCTCGGGCAGGCTCCTAACGCGCTCCCAACCGAGGCCGAGGTGGAATCGTTCACCATAGAGATCCGCGGGCGGATGTTCATTCCAAAGCACGTCCTGTTACATCATGGGCACAAGACGGTGCTACGGTTTCGCAACCAGGATACGGAACTCCATGCCGTGGTGGCCAAGGAACTCTTCCTCGGCGTCAGCCTCAACGTGGGAGGCAACGGGGCTCCGGAGTTCGGTCCAAACGGACTCACGCGGGTAATCATCCCGCCCGAGGGCTTCATTGAGATTCAGTTCACTCCGTCACGTGCTGGAAGCTTCTCTTACCTGTGCGACATGCCGGGTCATGACATGCAGGCCGGGATCGAGGTTGAATAACAAGGAGACGGGGAGCCCTGGGATGAACGATCCGGTCCGTCTGTGGGCCATCATCGGCGGCACCATGATCATTGGCCTGGTCGGTCCGTCATTCGCCACCTCCCCGGCTCCGGCCACGCTCGAACAGGGGCGCGCCATCTATAAGCAACGTTGTCTGGACTGTCACGGTCCCGAGGGCCGAGGCGACGGGACCAGGGCCATTTCTCTGTCCCCTCGGCCAGGCAGTCTCGTGTCTGCTCACACGTCGGCTAAGTCCGATCAGGAATTGCTGAAGATCATCGCAAACGGCCTCCCCCGTACCGCGATGCCGGCCTGGAAGGGCCACTTGTCGGAAGATGAACAACAAGCGGTCCTCGCCTACATTCGCTCGCTGGTGAAATTCACTCGGTCCGCAACCCCACCTCCGCCCACCCCCTAGTTGGGCGTTGAAAACCTATTATTGACCTGAGAAACATAGGGCTGGAGGAAGCACGGACGGCTCCAGTGACACTCCAGGCTGTTCAAAAAGTTCGTCCAGCAAGGCCGCAGTGAGCGAAGAGGCGATGCGCACTCTGATCCGTGCGTGGAGCCTCTGAGCGAGGCGACAACGCCGCTGGCGGACTCTATCAACAGCCTGCTAGCCGGTGAATCGGCTTCCCTGGGCCCTTTCAGATCCTCAAAGCAGCATGGTACAGTACCGGCTTCTTCTCGTCCTTCATACTAAGGGAGCGTACGACATGATGCGCCTGCAGATCCTTCAACCTCGTTGGTTCACGATCCTGTTCCTCTCCGGAACCCTGTCGATTGTCACTGCGATGACCTTGATCGAGGCCTCAATGGCATTCGCCGCTGCT
>JAGXAR010000081.1 GCA_018971525.1 Nitrospirota bacterium | reverse complement strand
CATTTCGAGGAACGTTACATCGAAGTCACCCGGGAATCACAGGTTAGCCATGATCACCCTCTTCATGGATGCAGGTGATACTGAATCTATCAGTCAGTCAATTTCAATTAAAGAAGCGAACAAGATCATCGACGATCTTCGAGACTTGCTCAATTTGCAGCCAGGGGTGGGAGAGGAGAAACTAGCGAGAGTAAGCAGTCACGGTGCGTTTGCTTTGGCTTCGAGGCCAGCAGAGAGCTGTCCGGTAGACTAGTTGCAGCGACTGGATAAACTGCTCAGGATGGTCGACGTATGAACCGCTCTCCGGCACTACGTGTTACCATTTCCCCAACCAGCCTCGACAGCCTGCGTAATAGGCAAAGACTGCAACGCCCAGCACAATCGCCATCTGCATGACGTGCTGTGCTAAAATATTCGGCGCAATCCATCGGCTCATAAATAAGAGTCCCGCCGCCACGATGGTGACCGCGAGTGTCGTGCGCTTCGGGCAGGGGCGGAGGCGACGCCCTTCATACGACAAGATGATCCACACCACCATCCACCCGAGGGCTCCGATAATTATGGCACCAGCTAGATCGGTGAGGCTGAGAAGGACACTGTCCTGAATCAAATTACTGGACCTCCGCAGCTTAAATTCAGGCCGAATGCGGATCCATTCTCCGATCGTCAAGAGGACCCACACCGCGACCATCCCGACTGCAAACCCTTCTATTGTCATCCCTGAATCCGCGGCACGTCGCTCTACTCTCCGGAAGGTGACGGTCGTCGCGCCAGTGACTTTGCGGATCTGTGGGGTGAGATCATAGCCACACTCGCAGGTGGGAGTGGAATCTGAATTGTCCAATAAACAGCGGGGGCATTCGAGAGGCATATCGAGACTCAGTTCTCTCTGCTAGAATCCACTGTCGATGCGACTAGCAAGATGCTGAAAAAATCCTCCAACGCTCCGAAGCGCGCGACAGGCGCGACAAACTCGACGTGTAAGATCTGATTCAACTTGTCGCGCCTTTCTCGTCAGTCTTACATGTCTCGCACGGCCGGGAGAATCGCATGATGGGTCGGTCGCTCTCTCAGCGCTTCCTGATACTTGGAACGGCCTTTGCCGGATCCGGCGTTGCTGCCGGTGCCTTTGGTGCCCATGCACTCAAGGGAATTCTGGATCCGCCTATGATCCAGGTGTTCGATACTGCAACCCGGTATCAAATGTATCATGCCTTTGGACTTTGTATAGTTTCTTTGGCAATTGATCGCTACCCCGAACGACGCCTTGAACAGACCGGATGGCTGTTTACCATCGGGATTGTTCTCTTTTCAGGCAGTCTGTACGTGGTGTCACTGGAGGGCATCCGGTGGTTGGGGGCTGTGACCCCGATCGGTGGGCTGGCGTTCTTGGCAGGCTGGATACTCTTCGGCTGGCGAATCTGGAGGGCTGCGCTCCCTCCTGCAACGAGTCGTACTCCCTAGGGTGTACAGCCGGCGGTCCGCTTTCCGCTGATCGATCCCCAGCCTCCCTGGGAATTCATGAAGGTCCCTTCAAGGCGCTGGCCTTCCTTGCTGAATTGCAAACTATCTTCCTGGACCCGACCATCGATTTCCCATCGTAAATAGACGTTCTCGCCTAGCACGATCGTTTCCACGAGCCCCGGCAGAGTGGCCTGTGTATTTCCTGCTGGCGGAAAGAGTAACGAAAGTTTCTGTTCTTGATGGTGCTGCTGGTGGTTGTGAATGATCCACTGCCAGGTTCCGCAGAGGCGGGCCTGTCCGCGGAGCCCACGCACCCGATCTTTCCAGTTCCGTATCCGATCCCACTCCTGGTAGCTGGCCTGCATGGCGTCCACTTCCAGTCGAGTGGCTCGCTCCAAGACTGTTACCAAGAGGGTCGATGCAGATTCTCCCTGATTCCCTCTGGCCCATTCCGGGGAAGCAACCACGTCAGAGAGTTGATTCAGTGAGTCATGCCAGGACGCTTTTTCCTGTTGATCGAGCCATGCCCGTGCTTGCGAAGATCCTGACAGCCGCTCGGTCACTGTCGCGAGTTGTTGATCTCTTACCGCCTGCCTGATGGTGGAGGCGAGATGCCAGGCCGCCAGACTGCCCATCAATCGATGAACCGCCGCCGTCAGATCCGGCACCAGGAGTTCTTTCGCGAGCTTGGCCGGCAAGGGGTTGGCCCCCAATGTCCTGGTCACATCGCCCATCTGAAGCGCGGGACCGATTGCTGATACAAACAGGTTAATGGCTCCCTTATCGGACTCCATCTTGGCCAGTTGATCAGAATAGGCACGAATAACCGATGGAAAATCTGGTGCAGCACTAGGAAGAGATTCGTCTGCTATGGCATTGAGCCAGGCCCCGAATATAGAGACGATTACCATCGCAAGGGCGAGGCCGATTCGGGACTGGACTGCTCGAATAAATAGGATGTGATGGCGCATGGCGCTACTCTATTGCGCTTTCGCTCGGACCCTCACGCAGCACGATCGGGTGGGGAACTCGTTAGGTGCCTTGGAAGCAGGTCTTGAGAAACGCGGCGGTTGCCTCCCAGGCCTCCGCCGTCGCATCGGCACGATAGCTCTCCACACGTTGTTCATTGCAGAACGCATGGGGGGCGTCCGGGTAGGTCCGGATTTCGACACGCTTCTTGAACTCGGTCGCTGCCGCACGAAGCCGATCCACATCCTGACCGGGCACCCACTGGTCCTGACCGGCCTGGTGATAGAGCATAGGGCAGAACAGATCTTTGATCGCGGTTTCAGGCTGCATTACTCGGCCGTAATAAACGACCGCTGCTCGGAGTCGTTTCCGTTGGCAGGCGAACCTGAGCGCGTACGATCCACCCATGCCGTAACCGACCACGCCGTGGATATTTTGTTTAATGTAGTCACGCGTGTTCAGGAATTCACAGCAAGAATTGATGTCTTGCAGGATGAGCGACTCGTTCAGCTTGCCCATGAGCGCATTCGCAACTTCTGCGTTCGCCGTCACCATGCCACCCAGTCTTGTATATAAGTTCGGAATGATGACGCCGTACCCTTCGCACGCCAGCCTGGCGCCGAGATCCTTGATTTGAGCGGTCAGCCCCCACTCCTCATGCAATAAGACGAGTCCTGGGTAGGGACCTTTTGTCTGGGGCCAAAACAGAATACATTCCACCTGCACGTGTTTTTCCACGCGTGTCTTGAAATATGGATCGACGTAGGCATCCGTCAAGGTGGGAATCGCGACACCGCTCGGAAAGCGAGCCGTGCCGGTGCCGATTTGATCCAATGTAAAAGGAGCGATAGTGGATATCATTGCAGCAATCTCTTCTCCATCAAACAAAAATTTGCTCGGTGGGCCCTCTTCAATCGGCGCTGATATAACGCGCGCGTACTATAGGGACCAGCCCTCCTGGTTGTCAATCTGGCTGCAACGGTCGAGTTTTAGTTGACCTTGCGTTCGATGGCGAATACAGTTTTCTCACCACCACGGCGTATAGGACGACTATGCCACTTAGAATCGGTCTCATCGGTGTCGGCCGGCATGGGAGCCGGTATATCCACCACCTCCTGCATGATCTGCCAGGGGTGAGCCTTGCCGCTCTCTGCAGGAAACGGATCGGGGAGGGACTGGCCTCGCTTCCGACGACAGAGATCCCTGTCTATGGAGACTATCGTGTCTTGATCGCCGATCCGGCGGTGGACGCAGTCGTAGTGGTGACCCCTCCATCGCTCTGTCTCGAGATCTGTCTTGCGGCCGTGAAGGCGAGGAAGCCGATCCTCATTGAAAAGCCGTTAGCGCCGACGGGCCCCGAAGCACGAGCGATGGTGGCGGCAGCAGAAGAGGCAGGACTGTTGCTTATGACCGCACAGACCATGCGCTTCGACTCGGCGATTCTTCTGTTGAAAGATCACTTGCAGGAGATCGGCCGGCTCCGGTACGCCACCTTCACCAGCCGGATCGAAACGAAAGCCGGCACCCAGGTTCAGTCATGGATACCAGGTCAGCGCGGAGCGCTCTTGGAATTTGGGGTTCACCTCTTGGATTTGGTGCCCTTTCTCACCGGCGAGGAGGTGGTCGCCGTCCGTTGCGAGTTGGACCAGCTTCCGGCTGTGGCTCCGGATACGATGGCGATCGTGCAGGCCCAGACGGCGAGCGGCATACGATGCGTCATGGACGTGGCACGAGTTGTAGCGGGGAGGGTTGCGAGGACGGAGTGGGTGGGAACCCAGGGACAGATCGCCGCTGATTGGTGTCACCACCGAGTGACCGCTGTCATCGGTGACGCCAGTGCTCTGGAATGGCTCGTCCAACCGCAGCAGACAATTCTTGCCACGCTCCGCGCCTTCGTCCATGCCATTGAGACGAACAGCCCGCCGCCTATCACAGGGCGTGATGGATGTCGCGCCATCGAGGTGGCCGACGCCTGCTACCGTTCGGCAGAACAGGGCGGGGTATCCGTCAGGATCTCTTCGTTGCGCGAGGAAACCGCAGCTTCTGAGAGACGCTGATGTCTACCCTTTTCTCGACCGTAACCTGAGCCATAGTCTTCCAACACCGTAGACGGACTGTCTCGGCATCCTGCTAGGCATCGGCGACGATGTGTGTGTCTGTTTCCTCGACCCCTTCAATTTGGTGAATCTTTGTGATCACCACATCCGAGAGGGCTCGTTCATCCGCGACACTGATAAACACAATGATGTCCGGTCGCCCGAAGCAGGAATGGGCTTGTTCGACGCCGGCGAGGCGCTTGAGTGACTGCAGCACGTCTTTCGTCCGCCCGGCTTTGACCTTGATCAGGATATAGGCTTTCGTCGCCATCGCGTCCTCCCTGTTGCGGTTACTGCGCGCCACCCGGCATCTCCCGCCGTCGTTGCGCAAACACCTGGTGAATATTCTGTCCCCGTTGCACGAAGGCGGTACGTGCCTTCGCAACGAGTTCCATTAACCAATCGAAATCCGTCAGACTGACGTTGAATTGGCGAAAGCCCGGTGCCAACCGCTCTCGCTGATCGATCGCCATGGCGACCCACTGTTCACTAAGCGCCTCAAGCACATCCGACGTCCAGCCTGTCGAACGGAATCGAGACACGGCTTCATCCGAACTGCCTCCCCCCTTCTGCGCCAATGCTTGACTCAGAAATGCTTGCACGTCCGGATCACCGCTCTTCATAAACACCGATTGAAATTGGATAACCATCTTGATGACGCGATTCGCCTCGCGAGTGCCTTCGGGTGGAAGCACCTCGGCATCTTGCAACATTGCGAGGACGGCCATGGACGCCCCCACTGGTTTGGAAGGGGTGGTTCCACGACCGGGCACTTGGGCCAAGACCGGACTGCCAGCCTCCAGGATCAGGCCACCGAGGAGAAAACAAACAAGCATGGCGCCAGGCCGGATTGTGTGTGAAGTACGTGTTAGCGGGCTCGATCGCAGGGAGTGGGGCGGGACAGGCATGGAAGGGATTATACAGAAGGGGAGTAGTGCGTGCTAGCGTTCTCACTGTCATCATGAGAAGACAAATAATGGAACCATATCCCTGCTATCAATCGCTGTTTCGGTTGAAACGATTCGACACGGTTCCTATAATCCACCAGCCCCGCGTCTTGCACCGGAGTCACCTATGCTGGCAAAGGTTCTGAGTGCTGCACTCGTCGGTATCGATGCGCATCTGATCGACGTGGAAGTCGATATTGCCGGAGGGCTTCCACAATTCTCGGTCGTCGGTCTCCCCGATGCCACTGTGCGGGAGAGCCGCGATCGCGTTCGCTCCGCGCTCAAGAATACGGGTTTCCATTTCCCGGCAAAGAAAATCACCGTGAACCTCGCTCCCGCGGGAATCAAGAAGGAAGGGTCCGGGCTCGACCTGGCCATTGCCATTGGGATTCTCGTCGCGGAAGAAGTCATTCCGTCCGAGAATGTACGAGGCCGAGTCTGTGTCGGTGAACTCTCGCTGGACGGACACATCAAGGCGATCACCGGTGCCTTATCCATTGGGATTGCCTGTCGGCCCGACCATAGTCTGCTCTTGCCGGCTGAAAACAGCCAAGAAGCGGCAATCGTGCAGGGCGTGACGGCCTATCCACTCCACACGCTCCCCGAGGCTGTGGCCTTTCTCAATGGCACAGTTTCACTGAACCAGGCTCATGCAGACCGGGACCGCTTTTTTACGACTCGCCCGCTGGAGGATGACGACTATGGCGATGTGAAGGGGCAAGACCATGCGAAGCGCGCCCTGGAGATCGCCGCAGCCGGAGGCCACAACCTCTTGATGGTGGGACCTCCCGGATCAGGCAAGACTATGTTGGCCAAACGCCTCCCGACGATTCTGCCCCTCATGGAGCCGGAAGAAGCGATCGAGACGACCCGCGTCCATAGCGTATCAGGGCAATTGCCGGCCAACCATCCACTGCTGACGGTCCGTCCCTTTCGTGCACCCCACCACAGCATTTCTGATGCCGGACTCATTGGAGGGGGAACAGTCCCTCGGCCGGGTGAAGTGTCCTTGGCGCACAATGGTGTGCTGTTCCTGGATGAATCGCCGGAGTTTCGTCGACCGGTCCTGGACGGATTGCGGCAACCGCTGGAAGACGGGCATGTGACTCTGACCAGGGCCAGTGGCTCGCTCCGCTACCCAGCGCGATTCATGTTGATCGCCGCGATGAATCCCTGTCCCTGCGGATACTACGGGGATCGCACGCGCGAATGCGTCTGCACCCCGCACCAAATCAGGCGATATCGAGCCAAATTGTCGGGGCCACTTCAAGACAGACTCGACATTCACATCGAGGTCCCGCCGGTCTCAGTGCGAGACTTGCACGATCATGGGCCCGTGCCGGAAAGTTCCGCCACGATTCAATCACGCGTCCTGGCGGCACGTGATCGGCAGCTCCACCGGTATCGTCAAGACGGGATTCACACAAATGCCCAGTTGAAGCCGCGGCTCCTGAAGCGGTATTGTGGCCTGGAGACTCAGGCTCAGGAGCTCTTGGAACAGGCGCTGACCAAACTCGGATTGTCTGCTCGAGCCCATGGGCGCATTGTGCGTGTGGCGAGAACCATTGCCGATCTCGCGGGCTCTGATAGGATTGAGCCGCTGCATGTGGCGGAAGCGATTCAATATCGCAGTCTCGACCGTCGAATGGAGTTTTGAGGATTCCCTATGGGGTCGCCCCTGAAAGTCTTTCTCTGGTGGTTCATCGTCGGGGCCACGATGGCGCTGGCGGTGATCATGCTGCAAGGCGGGATTCGGGAGGTCATGCAAGCGCAGGGATCGGTATGGGAACTCAAATTGGTCGAGCTGCTCACGACCATCATGGGAGGGGGACTGCTCGGCGGCTGTATCGCATTGATTCTGGATCGTATCAAAAAGTCATAATGGATTTTCTCACATTGTAGTGAAATGAGGCCATACATGGACGTGGAAGTGGGTTCGAACCTGTACCGCAACACCGACGGCACGATTGAAATCGAGGGAATTCCGCAGATTCAGGTGGCACTGAAACCGACTACGGGCGCCTTACTCGTGAACTTTGCGTTGTTCGACGCAGGCGGGAAGGTGACGGCGAAACTCGTCGATAGCACCCTGATGATCAATGAGAAACGTGCCTATGAAGTGAATAAGACTCCGAAGAGTCTGCTGCTCACGCATTCGGCCTCGGGGACCGTCATCTTACAGATGGACGTGAAGGGGCCCGATGTGGTGGCCTTCGCGAAAGGGGAGTTCCATACGATCAAAGGCCATGTGATCCAGGTGACTCCCGTCGAATGGAAAATCGACAAGCTCCGTGTCAGCGGGACGACACACGATCTGATGGGGAGGTCCGTCGTCCTCGGCTGAACCGGGACGCGTCTCTTAGCCTGTGACCGTCGGCGCGATGACGATATGCTGGTCCTTCAGGTCCACGCTCGCCGTCTCTCCATCGCGCAATTCACCCTTGACCAACTGCCGCGCCATCGGTGTTTCAATCTCCTGTTGGATTAACCGCTTCAACGGTCTGGCCCCGTAGACCGGATCGTAGCCGCGCTCACCCAGATACCGCAAGGCAGCAGGCGAGACGGAGAGAGAAATCCGACGCTCTGTCAAACGCGCCCGCAACCGCTCGAGCTGAATCTCCACGATCTTCGTGAGCTGCTCCGTCTCCAGCGGATGGAATACCACTGTCTCGTCGACGCGGTTCAAGAATTCAGGACGGAAGTGCTGCTGTAATTCCGCCATCACGAGGGAACGGACCTCGTCATAGGAGGCGCGTCGTTGCTGTGCCTCAAGGATCTGCGGGCTGCCGATGTTCGAGGTCATGATCAAGACGGTGTTCTTGAAATCGACGGTCCGGCCCTGAGAATCCGTCAATCGTCCGTCGTCCAGTACTTGGAGTAGAACATTGAAGACGTCGTGATGGGCTTTTTCGATCTCGTCGAACAGAATGACGGAGAAGGGTCGCCGCCGGACGGCTTCGGTCAGTTGTCCGCCTTCTTCATAGCCGATATAGCCCGGCGGGGCCCCGATCAAACGGGCGACCGTATGTTTTTCCATGTACTCGGACATATCGATCCGAATCAGGTTGGCCTCGTTATCGAAGAGCGTCGCGGCAAGCGCCCGCGCCAGCTCGGTCTTTCCGACACCGGTCGGACCGAGAAAGAGAAACGAGCCGATGGGCCGGTTCGGGTCTTTGATGCCGGACCGCGCGCGGAGGACCGCATCTGCGACGGCCTGCACCGCTTCATCTTGGCCGACCACTCGCCGATGGAGCAACTCATCCAGTTTCAGCAGCTTTTCCGTTTCACCTTCGACCAACCGGGAAACGGGGATGCCTGTCCACCGGCTCACGATGGCTGCGATGTCGTCTTCATCGACCTCTTCTTTGAGCAACCGGCTTGCGCCCTGTTTCTTGCCGAGTTGTTCCTGCTCCAACGCCAGTTCTCGCTCGAGGCGAGGCAACTCTCCGTATCGCAGCTCCGCGACGCGATTCAGATCGTAGGCACGTTCCGCACGCTCGATCGACTGTTTCACCTCTTCCATCGCTTCCCGGGTCTTGCGCAGCCGTGACACCGAGGCCTTCTCCGAGTCCCACCGCGTCTTGAGCGCCTGGAGATCTCGTTGTTTCTCACCCAGCTCTTGTTCAAGCGTCGCCAGCCGCGCCTGACTGGCCTGATCCTTTTCTCTCCGCAAGGCCTCCCGTTCGATCTCCAGCTGCATCACCTTGCGCGAGATTTCATCGAGTTCCGCAGGCAGACTATCGATTTCCGTACGCAGGCGGGCCGCCGCTTCATCGACCAGATCGATGGCTTTGTCCGGGAGAAAGCGATCGGCAATATACCGGTTCGAGAGTTTTGCGGCTGCAACCAGCGCCGCGTCCTTGATACGCACGCCATGGTGCACTTCGTAGCGCTCCTTGAGTCCACGCAGAATCGAGATGGTATCCTCCACCGTCGGCTGATCGACCAGCACCGTTTGGAACCGTCGCTCCAGCGCGGCATCCTTCTCGATATGCTTCCGATATTCATCCAGCGTGGTCGCACCGATCAAATGCAATTCGCCGCGGGCCAACATGGGTTTGAGCAGATTGGCTGCGTCCATGGCCCCTTCTGCCGCGCCTGCTCCCACGACCGTATGCAACTCATCGATGAAGAGCAAGACTTGCCCCTCTGACGCCTGCACCTCTTTGAGGACCGCCTTCAATCGTTCTTCGAACTCGCCGCGAAACTTCGCGCCGGCCACCAGCGATCCCATATCAAGGGTGATGACGCGTTTCTTCTTCAGCCCTTCAGGCACGTCCCCTTTGATAATGCGAGAGGCCAGCCCTTCGACAATGGCGGTTTTTCCGACGCCGGGTTCGCCGATGAGCACGGGATTGTTCTTGGTTCGCCGTGACAGAATCTGCACGACTCGACGAATTTCCTCATCGCGCCCAATGACGGGATCCAGTTTTCCTTGCCCAGCTAACCGGGTGAGGTCCCTGCCATATTTTTCCAAAGCCTGGTAGGTGCCTTCCGGGTCCTGGCTGGTAACCCGTTGAGAGCCCCGAACTTGTTGCAGCGCGCCTAAGAGCCGTTCCTTCGTCAGGCCCAGTTTCTTAAAGACGCCGCCTTCTTGGACCATGGCAAGGATGACATGTTCGACGCTGAGATAGTCGTCTTTCAGCACTCGTTGTTCGTCTTCGGCTTTGGCCAAGACCTGGCTGAGCCGCGAGGCGACATGGAGTTGTCCGGGGCCCGCCCCGGCGCCCTGTACTTGAGGAAGCTTTGCGAGGGCCTGCTCCGCCGCCTGGCGAACGGAGGGCACTGACAACCCGGCCTGTTCGAGGAGAGAGGATGCGAGACCTCCGTCCTGTTCCACGAACGCAAGCAGAAGGTGCTCCACATCTATGCCCTGATGGCTCCGCCTCGTGGCATGGGACGACGCCGTCTGGAGCGCCTCTTGTAGCTTGATCGTCATGCGGTTCATGTCCATTGGATCGCTCCTCTCAGCTCATTTCTATGCAGTGCTGCCATTTACATAATCATAAGGATAGGGGAAGTCAACCTCCCGCGAGCAGTCGCGGCACGGCTTGACCAGAGAAGTTCTCACAGACTATTGTCTCTCATGTCGCGCATTCTAGCTGAAACACTCGAACTCTATCGAAGCGCCCTCTGCAAAACGGGACAATCCCTTGTCCGCGGCTGGATGACCATGGTAGCCGTAGTGGGATTTGGATTCCTGTTGGTGCTCGCCGCCCAGATTGCATCGCCGCTAGGCTTCGCTGGAGGCTTTCTGCTTGGCGCGGTGAATGCGCTCCTGGTTGGCGCCACCCTGAGCCTGATCGAGCAATCGATTACCCATGCACGGGTACTCACCTTCCACGACATTCTTGACAGCGTGGGCCGCTATTTTTGGGATGTGATCGGCATCGGGTTCGTCCTGTGGCTACCGCTTATGGCTCTCGACATGAGTATGCAGACAAACCCATTTGGACAGCTTCTGTCGTATGCGGTGCTCCTGCTCCTCTTTCTCTTGTTGAACCCGGCACCGGAAATTATCTATCAAGTGCGCCATGATTCCCCGCTCGACGTATTCAAGACCTCGTACGAGTTCGTCCTCGAGAATTGGATTGAATGGTTTCTTCCGTTTGCGCTGATCCTGATCCCGATCGTCCTCTCGCCCATGGGACTGCGATCGTTCTTCTCCCTCTCCAGTCGAGTGGGGAGGGGGGCGGGTTTGGATTTTTTCCAGCTCCTCGTGCTGCCCTTCACAATTCTCGGAAGCTGGCTGGACTACATAGGCATCCCTTCCTCAATCAGCTGGTATCTCGGGCTGCTCCTGACGCCACCGCTGGCCGTGGCCATGTTATTGTTTCGTGGCCATCTCTTTGCATCGTTACATGGAGTATCGCGGCGCCAGCGGCGATTCGCCTCGCCATTTATAAATAAATAGGGACCAATAGGCGAGTAGTCGGGCGAAAATGTAGAGTTTCTGCCTGTCCTGATTGGAATCCGCTCAAGCCTTCCTTGCCCCTTCGCCTTCCAAAGGGGCGGAGGATACCTGAAGAGTTTGTTTGCCAGAACCCTTGAGTGACACGGAAAAATAGTGTATGGAATTACCTACAGCTTCTACAGTCAGCCTCGCTTCTCAAGGCCAAGAAAGAACTTCGCTCGTGCGCTTGTCTATCTTCTGGCGGATCGTCCTGACCTCCCTCGTCATCATCGTGGTGATGGCGGGGGTGAATCTGTATGCCTTGTTTCAACTGCGCCAGCTGACCGCGTTGAGTACCAACATGGCCACTCACCATTACCCGGCGATCGAATCGGCCAAACGTTTGCTCACCGTGCTGTACGCCCAACTCAATAGTGAAAAGAAGTATCTGGCCGTACGCGATGCCACGTTCTTGCAACATTTTGATGAAGAGGTCGACGAATTCCATCGCGGGCTCCAGACCCTCGAAACACAGGAACGCACTCCCCAAGGCATCCAGCTACTCGGCGATACCAAGCACCTGCAGCAAGAACGACTCACGATTTTCCACACAGAGTTGGAGAACGGCCTGCCGCCCCCAGCGGTCCCTTCTGCGGACTATGAAGGTCGGCGAGACGCCTTGATGGACCGCATGAGTGCCAAACTCCAGCAGTTTATCGATCTTCACGAGACGGGTATCAGTGTTGACGTCAGCCGGTCACGGGAGAGTTCGGCGCAAGCCGAAGCTGTGACTGAGCAACTGGTGCTGCTTGCCCTTGTGTTTGGCATTGCGCTCGCCGGCTTTGCCAGCTATACGGTCCTGCGCCCGCTCCGCCAACTGCAGAGTCATATCAAACAGATCGGGCAGGGCAATTTCCGCACGTCGTTGAATATTCGAGCCCCCAGCGAGTTACGAGACCTCGTCGACGCCGTGAATTGGATGGGCTCAAAGCTACAAGAGCTGGATGATATGAAGGGGGAGTTTCTCGCCCACGTCTCCCATGAATTACGCACGCCCATGGCCTCGATCCAAGAAGGTACCCATTTGCTGTTGGACGAAATTCCCGGCCCCTTGTCGCAGGAACAACGCACAACCTTGCGCATCATGGCAGACAGCAGTCGCCGACTCATCACCCTCATCTCTACCATTCTGGATCTCTCTAAGATGGACGCCGGCATGATGGAGTATCGAATTGTCCCGACGGACCTCAAGCGCGTCACAGAGATGTCGGTCAACAAAGTCCGGCTCCTCGCCGATGCCAAGCATGTGCAACTGTTGGTGGAAGCGCCTGCGCAACGTGTGTGGGTCAAGGCTGATGCCCTTCGGATTGAACAGGTGCTCGACAATTTGCTCTCAAACGCCTTGAAGTTTAGCTCGGGAGGAGGCATTGTAAAAGTACTCATGAAGCCGGACTCGAAAGCCGGAGTCCTCGAAGTGAGCGTGTCCGATGGAGGACCCGGCATTCAGGCCGAAGACCTGCCCTATATTTTCGAACGCTTCTATCAAGGACGCACGAAGGCCAAACATGCCACGCCGGGGAGTGGCCTCGGGTTGGCGCTCGCAAAAAAAGTGGTCGAAGCACACGGAGGACGAATTTGGATCGAAAGCGAAGCCCAGAAGGGAACGACCGTACGGTTTATCCTACGCCTGACGAACCCAGGAGACACGGCATGAAGGCTGTCCACCGTGGCTTTACCGGGGGAGTCTTGGCCTGTCTGGTCCTCGGTGGATGCGCGGCATGGTCGTCGCCCCCGCCATTGTCGCAGCCCTATTTCATCGCCGAGGCGGGAGAGGCCAAATCCCTCCATGCGCTGGCGAAAAAACAGGAGTCGCTCGCTCCGAGATGTGCCGAACACAATTCCTGCGACCATGTCTACTTTACACGTGCCCTGCTGGGGCTTTACGAAAGTCGAGAGAACGCCTCGAGGTACTTCGAGAAAGTGATCGCGGTCGCGCCCAAGAGCCACCTGGCCTCCTCCAGCAAGCTCTGGTTGCAGCTGCTCCAGCATCACGCCGCTCCCGTTGAGCAATCCTGGTTCGAATCGGTCATGGCAGCCCCGGCCATTTCGGAGAGTCAGGCAATTCTGGCCCAGGCCTCAGATCGGCTGGTGCGGGACTTGCTTATACGAGAGCTGACCATCCAGCAATTGCGGGCCATGAAGGATGCTGATACCCAGTCCTTGGAAAGCCTCCAGCGGGAGGTAGCCGAGCGCGAACGGAAGATGGAGGCCTTAATGGAAGCCTCAAGCGGCAAGAAAGACACCGCAAGAAGTTCGAGCGATACAGGTATCGTGCTGTCCCTCCAAAAGCAACTGACGGATCGAGATAAAAAAATAGAGGAATTGACCAGCCAATTAGAGGCGTTGAAGCGCATCGACCAGGAAATGCGGGATAAGGTTCGTCCTATTCGTCCCCCATCGACGGTTGCACCGCCTTCGACTCCGCCGGAACTGACGACACCGTAGAAGGAGCTTCATGGAAAAAGAACATATTCTCGTAGTCGATGACGAAGAGGGACTGTTGCATCTCGTGAAGATGCGGTTGACCGCCATGGGTTTTGCCGTCACAGGTTGCACCTCCGGCCGCGAAGCCATCGCCGCAGCCAAAAGTAACCGGTTTGACCTTGCTATTACCGACCTCCGCCTGGGTAGCGAAGACGGATTGGATGTGACGGAGGAACTGCTGCGGATTCATCCAGGCCTTCCGGTTATCATCCTAACGGCCCATGGCAGTATTCCCAATGCCGTGGAAGCCATGCAGCGCGGGGCCTTCGGATATCTCACTAAACCGTTCGATGACCAGGAACTCAAGGCCAAGATCGAAGAAGGGCTCTCCCCTCAACGGATGAGAGGAGAGATCCAACGGCTCAAGTCTCTCGTCAACGAATTGTACGGCATGGAAAACATCGTCGCGCGGAGCCCTGCGATGCAGCGCTTGCTCCAACAAGTGGTGCAAGTGGCAGACTCCGATGCGACCATTCTCCTCTTCGGAGAAACCGGGACAGGCAAAGAGGTCTTCGCGCGCGTAATCCATTCAAACAGCCGACGGGGCAAAGGACCGTTTGTCGCTCTCAATTGCGCGGCCATTCCTGAAACACTCTTCGAGTCCGAACTCTTCGGACACGTGCGCGGCGCGTTTACCAGCGCCCACGGTGCCAAGCGAGGCCTGTTCCAAAGCGCCAACGGCGGTACACTCTTTCTCGACGAGATCGGCGAAATGCCGCTCTCGATGCAGGTTAAACTGCTGCGGGCCGTGCAGGAACGCGAAGTCCGCGAAGTGGGTTCGGACACCTCAACGAAGATCGACGTGCGGATTATTGCCGCCACCAATAAAGACCTCGATGAAGCGGTCAAGAACGGCTCATTCCGGAGCGATCTGTTCTACCGTATCTCCGTCGTCCCGTTGTTTATCCCGCCGCTGCGTGACCGAAGGGATGATATCCCCTTGTTAGCTCAACACTTCCTGACCTCGAGCGCGAAGCGAGCCAATAAAGACTTACGCGGTTTTACACCGGCTGCCCTGAATCGGCTGATCACACATACCTGGCCCGGCAATGTCCGCGAGTTGGAGAATGTCATAGAGAAGGCCGCCGTTATGACACGGCAAGACATGATTACCCCGGATCTTCTGCCCTCTATGGGCACATCACCGGACGCGCCGCTGAAGCCGCTGACCGAAGCAAAAGAAGAGTTTGAGAAAACCTATCTCAAGAACGTTCTGCAACTCACCGGCGGCAATATCTCACGCGCCGCCCAGTTTGCCGGTCGCTATCGGGCGGACTTCTACAAAATGCTCAAGAAGTACGGTCTGCACCCCTCAACCACAAAGGCAAAGGCGGAAGCCGATCTTGAAGAACTGGAAGAAGAAGGCCATCTCACGGAAGCTGAACGCTAGGTCGGTGTTTCGCTACGCGGGGTGGAATGGACGGGATCAGACCATTCTCTCACGCGCCTCACGATTCAACTGAATCGAACCATCCGCGCACCAACCAGTACCATCCTCCTGTTCTGAAGAACAGCCGTAGGAGACCTTCGGCTCCCACGACATAATGTGTGCAGGCTCCCGATCCTGGCAGATTCAAATCAAGAGGAACGATGGCGCTATTCATCTAGTGGCATGAATTAGGATAAACGGATGGAGCGGCGCCGGGTCAACCGAAGGGTGGTTTGGAGCTGGCGAGAGGAATTGAACCTCCAACCTGCGGTTTACAAATCTCCTGCTCCCGTAACTGAGCCAACCCAGCAAGACCCATCCCTACAGAAAAGCGAGGATTTAGAGAAGCCATGATCGTCATGGGCGGTCTTGGTTTGGGCAGTTCCGGTAGCAGCGTGGTAGCAATTGCATTATTTCGAGTCCT
>JAGXAR010000080.1 GCA_018971525.1 Nitrospirota bacterium | reverse complement strand
GGCACTCATCAGACGGACAATCTCAGCTTGCAGCCGCGTGCTGTCCTGATACTCGTCAACGAGGATGGCGCGATAGGATTGCGCAAGCTGGCTAGCTGTCTCGTGGGCTTCCATAAACAGGCGATGAATCATGAGAAGGAGATCGTCGTAATCGAAGCGTTGTTGGGTCCATTTCGTCTCGGTGAAGAGGCGATGCAGGGCGACGATCTGTGTCGTGTGGGACTGGAATTGCGGCGCGATGCTTTCGATCGTGTCAGCCACCCGCGTCATGCTATTCGCGGCATGGCCGAAGAGTGTGAGCAGCGTGCGCTTGTCGGGAAAGCCCTTAATGCCCGTGAGCCGTTGTTTACTGGCGAGGAGATGCAGCATCCCCGTGGTGTCGCCTTCATCCATGAGCGTAAACCGTGGGGAGAGACCGATGGCGGATCCAAAAAGTCGCAACCAGTGATGGGCTTTACTGTGAAACGTGCCGCCATCGATTTTGTATTTTGGGAGTGGATTGATGTCCTGCACACGAGAGAGCATTTCGTGGGCAGCTTTGCGGGTGAAGGTAATGGAGAGGATCTGCTTGGGGGGAATGCCGTGGCCGATATACCAGGCGGCTCGTCGCGCCAGCACTTTGGTTTTGCCGCTGCCGGCGCCGGCAATCACGAGAATGGGGCCGAATGGAGCGGTGACGACTTCGAGTTGAGTGGGGTTGAGTTCAAGCGGGTCGGCGATGCGCGGCAGACACTGGCGTAAGAAGGCTGACCCACGCACCTCAGGGGTGGGCGGCGGAACGCTGCCGAACATCAGGAGCTGGGAATGGTCGTGTGTCATGCCAAGACGGTGTCTCTCTCTAGAATACGGTCCGACGGGTAAGGCGAGGCCGTGCAGGCGCATCACCAGCTGACCTCGCCTAGGCGCTGGGACGACGGGGCTTGGTGTTGGTGGTGGCGACGGTACGCTTGGTGATTTGAATCAGCGGCGGTCCGGCAAAGCGTTCCGCCGTGAGGGCACAGTGATGGGGGGCACTGTTCCCGGTATAGGCGAACGGTTGAAACCAGGTACAGGCGACGCAGAGTTGGGAGGGTTTGATCGAGTGCGCGAGTTGCTTGCTCCGAATAAGACGAAGGCTCACGCGGTGGATCTCGTCCGTCATGTCCTGATCGAACTGACTCACCTTGCGGATGACGGCATGGACCATGGTCTGGTGTGCGATGGCTTGCGTCAGACCTTTCGGCGTGAGACGAAAGTCCTGTCCTTTCAGCTGGACGAGTCGCTGCTCGATCAATCGGAGCAGGGCTTCGTGCAATTGAAAGCGATGAATGCTCAAGCGCTCACTGAGCATGGCGAGGCTGGCCCGTTGCGGCTCGAGCAAGGACAGCGTCACCAGCGTCTCTTGCGCGATCAGCTCGGTCGAGGTCGCGGTCGGTTGTTTTTCCGCGGCATAGGCCAAGGCGAGTTTGTGAAGGACCGCGAGGGGCTTGAGCGTGAGCGGATCGTAAACGGGTGGAGCGATGAGCATACCTTGTGGTGAACCTGGTTGTGGAGAAACGGCAGTCAAGATCATGGCGGCCTCCTGGGTAGGTGGCTGTCACTCTAAAGGGTTCCTTAATAAAGGCAATCCTCACTTATGGCGAGAGGACTCGCCACAAGTGGGGGGTCTGTGGTTAGGGGTACGTACGAAAGCGTCTGTCGAAAATGGTGGGATTAGTGAGCCGACGCTCTCGATTTCAAATGGCGCTGCAGCGGAATGACGTCGGCGCCGGGGGTGAGCAACGTCTGTTCGATACTGTTGAGTCGCTCGCGGGCGAGGACGACTTGTTCTTGAAGTAGCTTCTGATCCTCCGGATCGAAGGGTTTGGCGACGATGATTTGGGCATGAATGGCCTCGCACAGGCGGTGGATCGATTCGAAATTGCTGATCGCGATGTGCGGATTGCTGGTTCGTTGCGTGGCGGCTTGCAAGGCTTTCTCTTTGTCCTTCGCGTGAATCTGCGCGGCCTTCATTTCTGCTTCGGCTGACTTCACCTGCTCTTCGAGGATTTTGATCTTTCGCGCCATCTCCTCTCGATTGCTCGTGAGCGTTTTGATTTGCGCGGTTAGCGCCTCGTTCTGTTTTTCCAAACGCGATTTGGCGGCTTCGGTTTTGCGGCCGGCGGACGCCTGCTGCATTTCCTGTCCGAGCCGGTGCACTTCTTCATCGAGCGCCTCTTTGGCTTGGGTGACGGAGTCTAGATTGCCTTGCAGTTGTTCCTGACGCGAACGCGCGACGAGCAAGTCTGCTGTGAGTTTCTTAATTTGCTCCAGATACGCGGCGTCTGTTGTACTGGAGGATCCATCTTGCGCAAAGTTCACTTGGTAGTGGGCAAAGATCTGCCGTTGTTTCTCATGTGAGGCATTGAGGAGGTAGAGGAGATTCTCCCGGCCGACACATTTGACCAGTTCACCTTTCTGATGCAGGGCCGCTAATTCTGGAATGAGATTTTTATAGGCGTCGGCGAAGGCGGCTTGACCTTTGACAATCAGGGCACGGCGCTCATCGGCAGAGAGTTGCCGCCGGTTGGCGTTCGCCAGGATGGCCTCCCGGCGCTGCTCTTCGGTGAAAATCTGCACGCAGTCGGCTTCGAGATGATCGAGTTCGATCAGAATATCGCGGCGATGATAGCCGTCTACGATGTCGTAAGAGTTCTTGGCTTGGACGAATTCGACGATGATGGGGACGAGGAGGGTCCCGACCGCACGGATGCTCGCTTTCAAATCCTCGCGTTCGCTGGGCGTCAAGGGCTTCGTGAAGGAGCGGAAGACCGGGTTGTCAGAGAGACGATTGAGCGGCAGGCGAATATGGGCTAGCTCGGTGTTCATGTGGGCTCCTTAGATGTGGGTGGTGCGCATCGTATCTTCAAGCTCGTGAATCTGGTGCTGGAGCTGCTGGGCCATCGTCAGCAGTTGCCCGCTGACGGCTTTCAACGTCGCGAGGGTGGTGAGCTGAGGATGCGGGCCAATCGGCTGGAGGGCTAACGAGGTCGCCCGGGCGCGCAGCTCCTCGGTGAAATAGCGAAGCGGGATCACGATATTCGTTGGCCGCCGTCCGGTGATCGAGACGGGCGCAATCTGGATAAACCACAGCATGGGGGCCGGTTGCAGCAGCGCTTGAACGGTGGACGGCAAGTACTGTGTCGGGAGGTTCAGCCATCGGTAGACGGTGCGTCGGCTGAAGCGCAACTGCGAGAGCGCCAAGAATTGTTGGAACTGCTTCATCGTCAGAAAGAGCTCGCCCTGCTGGAGGGTGTCCGGCAAGGAAACCGCATCCGGCATGAGCGGAACCGTGGAGGCGGAGGTCGACATGATGAACACTCCTGGTTAGGCGACAGGTTCGAGGAGTTCCTCGTACGTCGGTTGCTCGGGATACTGAGCGAGTGTGTGAAATTTGACGAGCCCGCCGAGAAATTCGATGTGTTCGCGCGCGGTGTCATATTGGGTGGGCGTCAGGCGCATCCAAATCTGTCGGCGGCGATTATAGACATCGACCACTTCGGCGTTCTCGGCGAGAGGTGGTCGTGCCGGAGCGGCCCGCCGCTTGGCCTCTGTGCGGACGGGTGGGTCATAAATCGAATAGCTCTGTGTGCGGTAGCCATGCGCCTTGATGATGCGGCTCATGCGTGTGTAGGCGCGGACCGGAAGCGTGATAATGAGTTCGTTGTTGCGGTTGTACACATCCACGACGCGATCACCTTCGAGATGGAGTGGCGCGCCGCCGGCGGTGGATGTCTCCCTCGTGTCGGGGCTCTCTCCGCTCGGATCGTCGTAGTACACCAAGACCGAGCGGATGCGCGTGGAGTGGCCTTTATCAAAACCGATGGCGCGTCGGTTCTTTCGATATTTGCTGTACGGAATCGTGACGAGCAGGCGATTGTTGTGATCCAGGATGTCGACGATTTTATCTTCGCCTTTGAACTTGGCTTGAAAGTGCCGACTGATGTGCCAATTGAGGTAGGTTTTGAATTTCATGTTGATCGCGCGTGCGTCTTGCCAACACAGCGCGGCCATGCGCACGCCGAAGAACGCTTCCTGCTCGAGGTCCTCGTGATCGTACATCGGGTCGAGCGTCTTGAAGCGTTGCACGACGCCCAGAATCGAGGTGCGATGTTCGCGCATAATGCGATAGATAAAATTATCGCTCTCGCGTTCAAGGATCAAAGCATCCATAGCGCTGGTCATGAAGCAATCCTCCCTTCTCGTGCAGCGGCGCAGGCCATGATGTGATGGTGAGTGCGATGCGTGCGATGTGTGCGTCCGGTGGTCATGATGTCTGTTCGGCGAGGCGGATTGTAATGAGTCCGAAGTAAATTAGCAAGTATGCTAATCATCGTGACATCTGTGCACGGCTATGCACATCGCGTTCCATCGTATACAGTGTAGAAATTCTATGAATACTGGGATTTCCGCATTTGCCAGGAGTTAACAGCTGTGTCATACTGGGCAACATTATAAATTGGTAATACGTGTCGGCGGTGTTGCGCACTCTAAGGGACGTATGGCAGAGCCCGAGATTGAAGAGTCGTATCGGCTGCTCAGCAAGATGTATGTGGCGGCCGGTTTCAAAAGCCAAAAGGAATTTGCCCGGAAGGCTCGCTTGACACGGGGCTATGTGTGCCAGCTGCTCAAGCCGCTGAGTAGCGGCGGCCGAGAGCCCAGCCCTGAGGTGGCGGACCGTCTCGCGGACGTGTGTGGGCGGACGGCGGCTGAACGGCTACGCTACCGAGAGCAGCTCTTAGTCGCCCGGGCCGCGCGCTATGCGCCGCAATATCGTGCCGTGATGCAGCGATCGGCGGCCACAGCTCCCGGCATGGATCGGGATTTTCTCCGTCTCGTACGGGAGGATCTCGCTCGGCTCTCCTCTCGACAGCGGCGGAAGGCGCTCTCCTCAGCGGGGTTACCGGCGAAGCTGCTTCAACAGGTGCTCCGAGGGAAAGCGGTGATGGATTTGGGACAGGTGGGTCGCTTGGCTAAAGCGTTGGGCCGCAACCCAGGCCATTATCTGTTTGTGGCCAAGATCTCGGATGAAGCGTTTCGTCAACTTGCGGTTGACGAACCGGAATTTACGTCGGCGTTATTTGATCTCAAGCGTCCTGCACTCGAAAGTGCGATTGCCATGGTCATCGGTCTGGAGGAAAAGGCGCCGTCCAGCCGATCCCGTCGCCGCTCTTCCTGAATCGGTGCCTTAGGCCGTTGCCGGCAGTGGCAGCGGCTACACGTTACGGCGATCAAACACACTGAAATCGCCGCTATCCACCTTCGTAATCAGCTCAGAGGCCTGGGTTTTCGTGAACGACGCGGTGAGCTGCCGGACGATCTCGTCAGGAATCTGGACGCTGCGCGTGCGGTTCAAAATGCGGTTCAGCTGCGGTTCCGTCATGTTGCCGCGCAGCGGCGTGACGGAGGCGGGTGGGTGTTTGACCGCGCCGTTGGCCGCAGCCGGCATGGCCGCTGGCGGCAGTGTGACCGCGGGAGGCGTGGACACCACCGGTGATGACATCTGGCCGGGTTCGGACGCCGGTGATGCGGCTTGCGTCTCGGTCGTCGTCTGCGCCACCGGGACCGCTGGTGTGGACGCTGCTGTCTCTGGAGGCCTCTCCCCAGTCGCGGCCTGAGCAGCTGATGCTCCCGCGGGTGCGTCGTCGATCGTCACGTTCGCGTCCCGGTCGTCTTCAGGATTAAGTTCTTCCGGCAGTGCCACGACCCACCGCCGAGTCGTTGCCAAAATGTTATCCTTCTGTTCGCGCAGCGACGTGATCTCCTCCTCCGTCGCATCGAGTTCCAGTTCCAAGGGATAGGTCTTGCGATGCATCCCGTTCGGGTAGATGTCGCGCGGGACACGCCGCAGTTTCAGCGGCACCATCGCGAAGTAGCCAAGGATGCCATGCTCCGGCTGATCGATCGGGGCCAGCATGTCGAGGTAGGAGTTGATGGCGATGATGGAGTTTTCGCTGCTTGTGTCAATCTGATAGATGCCCGTGGATTTGACTTTCGGCAGAAGGACCTGGAGATGCGCGCGCTGTTTGCAGCCGTTGCCAAGGAGATCGCAGGGACAGCTGGTCGGGACCATGGAGAGTTTTTGCGTGTCCCAGCGAATGGCTTCTGTGCCGTCGCCTTTGCACAGCAGGCGGCGGGCGCTGCCATAGTATTCATAGGCCTGCGGGAAGATGATGCTCCGGTCGTTCAAGGGAAACATGATGTCCAGTTCCGTCGGCTGGTCGCCGTACACCTTGGCCACTTCCGCCGGCACATGGAAGAAGGGATCTTCCATCGGATAATTCTTTTCCGTTTGCGTGTTGTGGTTGATATGGCCGAGGCGGATCCGGCCCAGCCGCGGAATGCGACGGACATCGCTGAGGCCGCTGATCGAGACGAACTTGCGCTTGGTCGTGGTCATGTGAGGACTCCTTGGGTAGAGCGTGAGCGATGAAAAACGACGGAGGAGGTACTTAGGCTGCGGATTCGTGCGGGCGGCTTGGGAGTCTGGGCGTGCGCTTTTGCGGCACCTGGCCTGCCTCAGGGAATCGGCTTGCGTGTTGCAGTTTCACGATCGGAATGCTCTTCGAATAGACTTTCTTCAACGAGACCGGCAGCGCTTTTTGATCGAGCCGTTCTTGCGTGCTGGAGACGAGCTTCAGCACATCGGTGTCGGTGGCGGCGGTTTCCGCATGCAGATCTTGCATGGCGGCCGTGAGCGTGTCTTTCAGCTCGTCATAGCGTTTGTTTTTCGGTTTCAGTTCGCGGTCGAGCTGGATGTACTCGTGGGCAACCGGAATCAGTTCGGAGGGAAGACTGACGTGCTCCGTCAGCGGGGGCAGGACAAATCCTTCCCAACAAATGTCCTGAAACGGGCAATACTCGCAGCGCACATCCTTCGGGTCATGCAGCCGTTCCGGGAGCGTTTCATTGACTCTGTGGAGATGGACGCGGCGGAATTTCTCAATCGTCGCCCGGAACAGGCCTTGATGCGACCGATTGATCTCTTCTCGCTCGTGCGGACTCCGCGTCATGACCGGGACATGCAGAATGTCCTGGTCATAATCGTACCGGAGCTCGAATTCGAGGTAGGCGCCGGTATCTTTATTTTTGATGAGCAGCGCGCCTTCGTCGACCAGTAAGCCCTGCTCTTTGAGCCCCCGAAAATACAGCACGCTCTGCGTGAAATTATCGAGCGGTTCCTTTTCCTGATCCCACAGCCGTTTGAAGATATGCGAAACGAACCCTTTGTGTTCGATGAGCCGATCGATGGTGAACAGATCCCTGGCGAGCGCATCGATATGGCCATGCAGCGTCGTCGCCGGGATAAGGACTGGTCTCCCTTGAGCGGCGAAGCAGACTGCGCAGGGATACGGTGGCTGGCCCTCTAACCAATCCAGCACGCCATGGAGATTGATCGGCAACTGTTCGCTATGAATATCGAACAAGGTCGTCTTGAGAATGTCGAGCGTGATCTGTTCGTGCGCGACGCCATCCTTGAAGATGACGGCGAGGCGACTACTGATCGCCAGTTCTTCAACGCCACGCGCCCGATAGACCATCTGACGCTCGCAGCGTTCGGGGCCGGCCATGGAGGGGCGTGGACGATAGGGGTCGTCGGTGCGGAGGCCGAGTTGCGCGGCACCGAGCAGCAGTTCAGCAAACATAGAAGACCTCCCTGTATGGTCGGAAGCGATCGGGTGAGATCGGAACGGATCAGACTGATGACACTAATGTCTCAACCCTTGTGCCAATAGTGACATGACGCTGAATGTGTCACTAATGGCTCAACCCTTGTGTCATTAGTGACAAGGCGCACGACGACTGTACGCTCGGACGTAATACTGGGGTGGAGCGTCATGTCGTCTGGCATAGCGAACGAGATTCCCATAGACATTCCCGTGGAGCAGCAAGGGACCGTCACGTCCCTTCGCGGCATGCCGCGATCAACGAGTACGCGTCTCGTCTTAAATCGCAAAGTGACTGTGGTGGTGCCGAAGGGTGTCTCGGAGTATTTCGCCGGGTTGCAAGTGATCGTCCGTGGGGTGTGGAAACACGGTGCCCGTCATCGCTACCTGTCGGCCTCGACGATCGAGCCGGTGGAGACACCGGCGGATTGGACTGTAGAGCGGCTGAGCCGGGCGTTATTGGGTCCGACACCGGCGACTGGGGAGCAGACGGCCGTGCTGACGGTGTTGGCGCCTGCCCTCAGTTGGTTGTTAACGGCTCGGCTCGGGAAACTCGCGACGAGACTGACGCAGCTGTCGTTGCGGAAAGCCCAGCATATCGCGGCGAACCCGTATCTCCTCGTCAAGCGGCGCGAACTCGATTTCGAATCCGCCGACATGGTGCACCGTCGGACGCATGGCGATCCGTGGCTCTTGAGCCGGCTGCAAGCGGCGACGACCGAGGTGCTGCGGCGGGCGGAGCGTGCCGGCTGTGCACGACTGACGCGCGACGACCTCATCGGACGCATCACCGCGCTGCTTGCCCTGGATGGAGACCAGGAAGTCGACTGGGAGTGTGTGTGGCGGTCCTCGCTCGTCGCGCGAGACGGCGAGCGCTATTGCCTCCCCAGTTGGTTTTATGTGCGGCGTCGCGTGCTCCAGCAGTTTCAGAACAACCAACTCGCGCTGGGAGCCGGTGCCGTGCCAGGGTATGAAACGATTTTGGCCCATCGGTACTCGGTCATCACGGGCGCCGCGATGAGCGGCAAGACGAGCCTCGTGCGCGATCTGGCCGGGCGCTGTCGTGAGGCGGGCTGGCGGGTGGCCGTGACGGCGATGACCGGCAAAGCGGCCAGTGTGCTGGGCCCTGAGGCGATGACGATCCATCGGCTCATTGGGTATGGCCCGAAAGGCTGCTCAATACAGCCGTTGCCCTATGACCTCATTCTCATCGACGAAATTTCTATGTGTACGTATCCGCTCTTGGCGTCGGTCCTGCAGATTGCGAAGGGCCACGTTGTGTGTTTCGGCGATCCTCGTCAATTGCCTCCCGTGGAAGGGGAGCCGGTGTTTCAGGACTTAATGAAGGTGTTGCCGGTTCATGATCTGGGCATTCGTCCGACTGTCGAGATCGAGACAGTCCGGCATTGGTCGCTTGAGCATCTCCTCGCGAATCTCGAACAGCTGTGTCGGACCTGTGAAGGGGAACAGCGTGAATGGCAAGTGCTCTCTCCAGTGCGCCGCAGTGCGTTGGGCACGGAGCGGTTAAATCTGTTTTTGCAACGCGTGGTCAACGAACATGGCACACCGGTCGGCGATGGGTTTCGGATTGGCGATCGCGTTCTGGTCATGCGCAACGATTATCGGGGTCCGATTCCGGTCTATAACGGCCAAACGGGCAAGGTGATCGGTGCGGGCGAGACTGCTCTGCGGGTGCAATTAGACGGCGGGGAGGCCGTGGAAGTCTCCTCACGCGATCTCGAGCCGGCCTATTGTCTGACCGTCCATAAAGCGCAAGGCAGTCGCTACGACACGGTGGTGTTTGTCGTGCCGCCGGTCGCGAAAGAATTCGCGGAGGATATACACATGCAGTATGTGGGATTCACGCGGGGCCGCCGCGCTACGTTGTGCTATGCGTTGTAGTCGCCTCATTCCGTTTCGTCGATCGAAACGCCGTTCCCCACCGCAGCTGCGTGCGCTCGTGGGCCGTGGCATCCCTTCCGAGAGCCTGCCGAAGCCGGTTCGCGCTGATGGGGGGGCCCTTCCCGAAGTCGATCAGCTGCGGTGTCGCCTGGAAGCATCCGCTCGATGGAAGCAGGTCCCCGGTCTTCGCTTGGAGCTGCATGGTCAATTACCGAGCGGCAAGAATCAGGTTGGCATTCAGCACGAGGCCGCTGTCGTCCCATTCGCGCCGGCGACCGTGCGCCATCATCCCAATGCGCGTTTTGAACGGTGGCGCCGCGATGCGGAGCGGCAGCTGCTGCCGCAGGTTGGGGCCTGGCGCGCGTCATTGCCCATCTCGGTCCCGATGTTGATGTATATCTGGTACTGGCCCGGCGACCGTCGCACGCGGGATCGATCCGGTATGGAAGATGCGCTGTTTCATCTCTTCGAGCATGCGGGGATCATCACGAACGATAAGTTAATCGAAGATCCGCTCTGGCGCACGATGCCACTCGATAAACGGGATCCCCGCGTCGTGATCGTGTTGCGACCCTATTTTCCGCTGGAGTCCCCCACGTTGTCCTATACCCCGCAATTCGATCGGCCCAGCTGTGGGCATTGCTGGATGCCTTTCATTCCCGTCCCGCTCGCCATCCCGGCTTAAGCCTCGCACGTAATACAGAACTAAGAATTGAAAGTTCAGGGAGGTCGTATGTCCTGTGACAGGAGCGCGGTATGACGCGAATCAGTCGATGGATCCTGATGTGCTGTGGGTGGTGTCTCATCAGTGTGTCCCTGGCGGTTGCCACGGAAATCAGTCCCTTTAATTTGTCGCCTGGATTCCCCACCGCCTTAGATGATGCCTATCCCATCAATGAAGGCGCCTTCATGGTCCAGCCGGCGTTTCGATTCGATAAGACCACTGGTCAGAATTATGTGCGGGGTCGCGTGACGGCGGATCTCCGGTGGGGCGCTGCGCGTGGTCTGGAACTGTTTGCCGGCACGACGGCCATTCGCGGTCCGCTCTTGCCGGGGACCATGGATGATCCGCGGGCGGTGCAAACGGGCTTGCTGTATCGGTTGACGAGACAGGATGAAGCGCTCTCGTTATTACCGAGTCTGGCGATTCGGACGACGGTACAAATCCCCTTTCAAGGACCGGTCCATGATCCGGCATTTCGAGGTGAGCTGCTCGCCTCGTGGGATCTATCGCGTGGCTGGTGGATGCATGTGAATGGTGGCTATCAGGTGGCGCCAGGTGATCAGCCAGGATTGCAATCGCCGGGTCGCACGAGCGTGTGGTATGGCCGCCTTGGGGTGGTGAAGGCCTTGATGGCCGATCTCGGATTCGTCGTGGATGCGACCTATTCGCAAGATTATACGCGGACGGTCGGGAGATTAGTAACGCCCGAAGTGGGGCTGACGTACGGCTTGTCCTCGAACTGGATTCTCATGGCCGGAGTCGGAACCGATTTTGGCAACTCCGAGTTTCGCGCGAACGTTCGCGGATCGTTGAGCGTGTCATGGGTGTGGTGACGAAACCGATGCAGGCAGTCGGTCGAGCTCCTGCAACACGTTCTCGCGGGTCCTGTCCTGCAATCCGCAGCGCGGCCCATGATGGAGTCTGCCGCGTGAAGTATGGACAGTATGTGACGCTGCGTCGAGCCTATGCGCCGTGCTCACGAGACTGTCCGCGCTGTGGTGGATTGGTCACGCGGTATCGGTCTCACGATCTTGACGATGCGTTAGATTGGTTTGCCTGGCAATGTCTGCTGTGTGCACGGATGTTTGCGGTGACGGAGGCGGGATCCTTCCAGACATGGATACCGATGGCCGCATAACATCCTCGCAAAGGCGTGACTCTGTCCCATCGATGGCGCCACCTGTTGCCATTTCATTGACGGCTGAAGTGCTGCGCGTGCTCTATCGCTCTCCGGATTCCTCGTATGTCGTGACCCAATTCCGAACGGTCTCGGGGGAGCCGCCATCGGAATTTGTGGGCGTGGGCGAAGCCCTCGGAGGCTTTCGCGAGGGCGTCCGGGTCAATGTGCTGGGGCATTGGGAGGACTCGCCTCGCTTTGGTCGGCGCTTCCGTATTCTCGCCGTACGATTTCCGGATCCCTCCTCGTTGAACGGCCTACGCGCGTTGTTGGGCTCTGGCGCGATTGAGGGACTTGGGCCGACATTAGCGGCTCGTGTGGTGGAACGCTTTGGCAGTCTCACGCTCGAACTGCTCGATTGGCAGCCAGAGCGGTTGCTCGAAGTCGAGGGTATCGGGCCCGTGGTCGTGCAGCGGGTGACGGCGTCGTGGCGGTCGCAGCGTCAGCATGCGGAAACCTTAGGGCAGTTGTGTGGCTACGGGATTTCCTCCTCATTGGCGTTTCAGGTGTTGCACCGCTTTCAAGATGAGGCCTCCACGGTGATCGAGCGGGAACCCTATCGTCTGATGGAATTGCATGGGGTGGGATTTGTTCGCGCGGACCAGATTGCCGCACGCGTCGGCGTGAGCGGGGCCGATTCCCGTCGCATTACAGCCGGCATTCTCTATGTCATGGACGAGGCGAAGCACCAGGGGCATGCCTGTCTCCCGCGGGAGAAAGTGATGAAAGCCGCCGTGAAGTTGCTGGCCTTGCCGAGTGACGTGATCGTGGACGAGCTCGCGGCCATGCGGCAGGCCGGGCGACTGATTGAAGAACAAGGCATTTGGTATTTGCCGCCTTTACGCAATGCCGAACGGACGATCGAAGCGTGTGTGGCCGAGCTCGTCCGCCAGCCGTTGCATGAGGCGCCGCTCCGCAGCACCCGCGTGGAATCGTTGCATCTGAATCTCTTGCAGGAACAGGCGCTTAAGCGCGGCCTGTGTTATCCGTTGTCGGTGCTGACGGGGCCGGCCGGAACCGGGAAGACGATGGTCGTGGGTGCGCTGGTGCGGCACGCGCGCCGGCTGGGGGAAACCGTCGTGATCTGTGCACCCACGGGAAAGGCGGCGATGCGGTTGGCACAGCTTGGCGTCGAAGGGGCACAGACTGTCCATCGTGCGTTGGAGTATGTGCCAGGTCGCGGCTGCCGCCGAACCAGTGGGCGGCCCCTCGATGCCGATCTGATCATTGTCGACGAGGCGTCGTTGCTCGACTTGGAGCTGGCGCGGGATCTCTGTGCGGCGGTGGATATGCGGCGGAGCCGGTTGGTGCTGGTTGGTGATGAAGGACAGCTCGCCTCGATTGGTCCGGGACAAGTCTTCCGCGATCTCATTCAGTCGGGCGTGTGTCCGATCACGCGGCTCGAAGAAGTGCAGCGCCAGGCGGCGCAATCCTCAATCATTCGATTGGCGCATCAGGTGCGTCAGGGACAGTTGCCGTCCATCAGCCAGGATTGGGGAGAAAATCATGTCTGGTACCCGCTGACGACTCCCGAGCAAATCCAACAGAAATTGGTCGAGGTCTTGCGGGCGCTCGCGGCGGACCGAGGTGGCGCCTTAGCGGATTGTCAGGTGCTGGTACCGTTTCGACGCGGACCGCTTGGTACCGAGGCGCTCAATCGTCTCCTGCAGGATGTCGCGACGCCGTTGCCCTGTCCGATGCTCGGCGCGTTTCGGATGGGCGATCGCGTCCTGCATGTGACCAACGATTATCAAAGCGAGGTCTTTAATGGTGATATCGGTCGTGTGATCGAAATCAATGAAGACGAACGGTACCTGTTGGTGGAATTTGGCCATCGTCAGTTGGCGTTTCTCGCGACGCAGCTGGATCGCCTTGAGTTGGCCTACTGTTTGACCGTGGACAAAGCCCAGGGGTCAGAATTCTCCAGTGTCGTGCTTATTCTGCATACCAGTCAGTACGTGGGCTTACACGCCGAACTCCTGTATTCGGCGATGACTCGCGCCAAGCAAGAACTCATTCTGTTGGGTCCGCCACAGGCCTATCATATGGCCGCGAAGAAACAAGACGGGGTGATGCGCTATTCCGGTCTCTTCCGTCGTCCTCAAATTCTCAGGATCACTTCGTAAATCCTCACCGTCCCGCCCATACACGGGTGGACCGTAATACCTCATCAAGTTTAACCGGAGAGGTGAGCTATGGACGGAGCCGTGGACTTCAATCTGCTGCATTGTCTGGGCGGTATCGCGTTGGCGATGGGCGGTGGCTTGGCTGTCGATTATTGGGTGCGGCGCGTGCGCCGGACGCCGAGGCCGGAGGCCATCCGACCGAACGTGAAGGTCGAGGAGCCCTCCGTGGTGTCAGCCAACGCGATCATCACGACGAGGTAAGGAAACGATGGTGACCCTACTCATTGCCGCGACCGGGATCATGTTGTGCCAGGAGCCCTACACCTTGGATGGGGGCCTGGCGAAGATGGAAGAATCGCCGCAATACATCCGGGGCGACGTCGTCCTGTGTCGGCAGCCGACCGTCCTCTCACCTGATGGCTCGAAGCCTCTGAATCTCAAACCGCTGACCGACCAGTCGATCGCGCGTCCACCGATCGACGAACGCGTGACGGACGGCGGGATCGTGGAAACCACCTTGGTGCCGCCTAAGCCGATTTCCCGTCAGTGCAAAACGACCTATCAGGTCAAAACATCGGAGGTGGCGTTTCCGAAAGGCACCACGGAGCTCAGCAAGGAGTTGCGCGCCCAGGTGGCCTTGGTGATGGCGGACAGTCCGGTGGGCCTGTTCCTTGTGGGGTACGTCGACGAGCACGGACGTAATAGAGAAGAGACGACGCGATTGCGCCTGCAGGCCATTCGGTCGCAGATCGAACGGTTGGCAGTGTCATCGCCCTCGGTCACGCTCGAAGAGCGGCCGATGTCAGCAAAACGCCTGGCACAAGGGGAGGGGGAGATTATTCAGATTACGGCGGTGTTGGCCACACCTTGCGGCGAACGCGTGCTGCCACCGCTCCGCCCTACGCAGACCATGTCGCGATCACGTGACGACAAAGGAGGAACCGCAGTGGCGAAGTAATCGAAGGGCCGTATCACATTCAGTTTGGTGTCTCAATCAGCTGTCATCCAAACCTGTGAAGGAGGTCTCTCATGCGTAAGTCAATGCTGTTCGCTGCCGCAATGTTGGTCATGGCTTCCGCGTCCGCATTTGCGGGCGCCGATGCCACGTTCGCCCCGCTGGTCGTGACCGTGACCGGCTGGCTCCAGGGTTCACTCGGGACGTTGATGGCGTTGTTCGCCGCCCTCATGGGCGTCGGCTCCGCGATCCGCGGCAACTGGATCGGCCTCGCCGCCGGCGTCGGTGTGGCGATGGGCGCATTCTATCTGCCGAACATCATCCCGACGATCACCACGGGCTTGATGTAAGTCGTGCGAGGAGGGCGGGTCGCTGGCCCGCCCTCTTTCGTGTTGAGGAGAGTGAAGGCATGGTCAAGATTCCGCGATACATCGATACGCAGCCGCAGTTGTTGTGGTGGGAGTTAGACGAAGTCATCGTCCTCATTTTGTGTTTATTCGTCGGGATCCTCACGCGACAACTCACCTACTTTCTGCTGGGTGGGTTCGTGTCAACGTATTTCATTACGAAATTGAAGAACGGAAAAAGTGACGGCTATGTCTTTCACTGGTTCTACTGGCTCAGCATTCCCTCGTTTCAGTTCCGTCGTGTCCCGCCGGGCGATATGCGGGAGTTTCTCGAGTAGGAGGAGTGAGACCGATGAAATGGACGATGTTTGCGGACCAACTGGCGGACGCACGGATGAAGACGCTCATCTTTGCCGGACTGGCGGTCGTGCTGGCCCTGGCCTTACTCGCGAACGGCTTGTTCCGTGGTGGGACGGTCGTCGTGATGGTGCCACCGGAAGTCGATCGCTCGATGTGGGCCGCCGGGAACACGGCCTCTCCCGAATATATGACGAAGGTCGCGATGCCGCTCATTGCCTATCTCGCGAACGTGCATCCCGAATCGGTGGACCTGAGTTTCAAGACCTTCATGGGATTTGTGGCGCCGGAGTCGGCGGGCATTATTCAAGAGCGCTTAAATGCGGACAAGTCGTACATCCTCGATCGTCAAATGTCGCGGGTCTTCTATCCGATGCAAACGCAGGTCGTGAAGGATACCGTGACCCTGATCGGGTTGGAGCGGCGATTTATCGCCGGCACGATCGTCGCCGATAACGACAAGCGCTATTACCGGCTCAAATTGCGGATGAATGATTGGAAGCTCCAGGTGGTCGATCTCGATGCGGG
>JAGXAR010000188.1 GCA_018971525.1 Nitrospirota bacterium | reverse complement strand
TCGCGAAGGACAAGAAAGCCTTGCTCGCCTTCTACGACTTCCCGGCCGAACACTGGCATCACATCCGGACGACGAACCCGATCGAGTCCACCTTTGCCACCGTGCGGCTGCGCACGGCGAAAACCCGCGGCTGTGTGTCGCGCACGAGCATTCTCTCGATGGTGTTCAAGCTTGCCAAGAGCGCCGAGGGGCGTTGGTTGAGATTACGCAGTACCGAGCTGATCGCCAAGCTCCTGCAAGGCGTTCAGTTCAAAAACGGAGTTGAGATCCAGAAGGAGAGCCGTCAGGAGATCGCCGCCTGATCAGATCGGCATACACAACATTTGACTATTTCTCTTGGATGGGTGGCTCAAGCAGAATACGGTGATGCCAATGCCTCCAAAATGCGCTTGACGGGTGTTATAGCCTACGCTAACATCGTGTCGTGACACGATTGAAGGAGCTACGGGAGGCGCGGGGTCTATCGCTGCGAAAGTTGGCGACGATGGCGGATGTCCATTTCGTCACGCTGGCAAGACTCGAAGCGGGGAAACTAGACCCTCGTCTCTCAACGCTCCTAAAGCTATGCAAGGTACTGGGTGTCTCACTGACTGAGCTGGTAGGCAAGAAACCATTTAAGAAAGGAGGGAGGTAATTATGGGGCTTACGGTGAAGAAGAAGTGCCGCGAAAGATGCGATCTAAGCAAGGACCGAATCAAGTGCACTCACCCCAAAGTGATCGACTCGTACTATGTCGAGTTTCACGTCGTGGATGATGGGGAAGCCTTAAAGCTAGCGGGTGGGGGAGGCGGACAACTGAAACGCTGGAAAGTCGGGTCGCTCAACAAGACTGTCGCTAAACAGCAGGAAGCCGTGATCAAGACGCGCCTTCTGACCGGACAAGAACCCAGCCGCTCAAAGGCAAAGGCGCAATCGGTGACGTTTCGGCAGTGGGCGCACCAGTACCTTGAACTTGAGCAGGTCAAGAAGCTGAAGAGCTATCGCATGAGGAGGGATTGCGTTCGGAACCTCGTCCGTTTCTTTCACAACAAACCACTTGGCGCGATTACACCTGAAGATGTGCGCAAGTACCGTGAGCAGCGTGTAGGACCCAAGGGCAGACCCTTGGCGATTCAAACGATCAACCACGACCATACGGCCTTGGTCCACATGCTGAATGTCGCCAGAAGCCCTCAGTTTGCTCTGATCAAGGACAACCCTGCGGCACACGTTCCAAAGCCGAATCCTCAGAATGAGCGGGATCGTATCGCCAATGGCGACGAATGGCAGCGATTGCTGGGGGCAGCAGCCCCGCACCTGCAACGGATTCTGATTGTGCTCTATACCCTGGGCCCTCGCCGTGGGGAACTGTTAAACTTGGAATGGCCTGATGTTGATATGCAACGCCGAGAGTTTACGCTGAGGCACACTAAGAACGGGGAGTCACGCACGGTGCCTATGACTCCAGACGTATATCGGGTATTCACTGAGCTCTGGCAGGAACGACGGCTGGACACTCAGCGGGTCTTCCTGTACAAAGACAAACCAATTAGGGATGTTAAAAAGGCTTTTGACACGGCCTGCCGTCGGGCGGGGATTACAAAGCTTCGGCTTCACGATCTCCGGCATACGGCCAGTACGAACCTCAGACGGGCCGGAGTGGACGCGACGACGGCAATGAAGATCGTCGGACACAAGTCTGAACGGATGCACAGGCGGTATAATACGGTCGAGCCTGAGGACCTTCGTCGAGCGGTGTCGCAGTTGGCCTCATATCACATTAACACCCTAATAATACCAGGCAGAACTGACTCAGGTGCCGAAACTGTAAGTCCTTGTTTTTCCAATGTGCGCCCGTAGCTCAGTCGGATAGAGCATCAGCCTTCTAAGCTGAGGGTCGTTGGTTCGATTCCAACCGGGCGCACCATCTTATCAATGGGTTCCGCCGCTCGAGCCAATCCCCTCTGTGCTACATTTGTGATACTTTCTCGCCGCAGACGATCGAGCACCTCCGCGCCCCGCGCAAACTCTTCCGGCTGATGGTGCGCATAGCGCAGCACCATCGAGATCATTTTCCAGCGGCCTAATTTCTGAACCGTATAGACATTGATGCCTGCCTGGATGAGCCGAGTGGCAAAGGTGTGCCGGAGATCATGGAAGCGGAACCGTGCGATTCCGGCCTTCCGCATCGCCGGGTAGAACGACCGCAACAGATTGCGCCCATTCCGTCGGTGGCCCGCCTCATTGACGAAGACATAGTGACATTGCTCGCCCGTTCCGCGGCGCGAGCCGGCAAGATCGCTACCGCCGTGGCATTGGACGGCAAGGTGTCCCGTGCGCCATTCTTCTGCTCCAGGATCGTGAGTGTGCGTCGCGTCAGGTCCACCTGCGACCATTGCAGATCCAGGATCTTCCCCGTCGCATCCCCGTATGGAGGGAAAACAGAATGATCGCGTGGAGCCAGGGTGAGGAGGCGGCGAGCAGCCGCTGCTCTTCCTCCGAAGTCAACCAGCGCTCGATGAGATTGCGGACCTTTTCCTTGGCGATCTTCAGCACGGGCTTGTCGGTCACCCATTCCCACTCCATCATCGCAGGCTTGTACGCGTGGCCTAACCGCGTGAGGTCGTCGTTGAGGGTCTTGGGGGCCGCGCCTTGGGTGCGCCGGTTCGCTTTCTACTCCGCAAACAGGACGCGCACCGTTGGCTGGGATGGCGCAGGTCCTGGAATGTATGAATGTGGCAGGGGAGTACGAGAATTCCCAATACTGGGCGCGGGAGTATCAGGAGATCGATGATTGTTTGCGCGAGCTCGAGCCCATGTTGCCCGCCTTTCAGGTAGAGCGCGGGTTGCTGTTCCGGATTTATACCGCGATGTGCAACCTGAAAGCGCGCTGGCTCACGCTGCGCATGGACGGGTTTCGTCGCCCCCGGACGGACTCAGAGGGATTCGATGCCGAGACCCGGCAGACGCTCCGTGACGAAAAGGCGCATCTCACCAGGATTGTCGAGCATCTGAAACGGCTAGTGGCTGCGGCGCCCTGAGCGTTGGGGTCCCCGCGGCGATGTTGAGCTGGAGCCGGCGAGGGGATCGATGGGCGCAGGGTGTCGACTGGCCCCAACCTCACCTCACGCGGAAAGCCCCTGAGTGGGG
>JAGXAR010000079.1 GCA_018971525.1 Nitrospirota bacterium | reverse complement strand
TGATTCCCACGACAACCTTGAATAGACCGTGGTCGCCTCAACTTTTTGAAGAAATCACGGATCTGATGGCCGAGGCACTCTTTCAAGATTTTCAAGCGCATAGGCGCGCTACGGTTCAATCCCCCCAGGGAATTGACCATACAATTTCATTGACGGATGCGGAGAAGAAGACTAGAGATGCCCAGGTCGACTGACATAGTGCCCACTCTTCATAGAGTCGAGAAAACCATGATCGCTACGATCTATGCCCGCAAGAGCACCGAGCAGACCGTGGTGAGCGACAAGGAGGGCTGAGCGATGGACCTCGTCCTCGTGCCAAAGCTTCTCTTCGGGATCACGGCTGTCGTCGTCGCCGTGGTGCTCCTCGTCCTGAAAGGGAAATCATGATCGCTACGGTGTCGATGGCGGAGTTGGTGGAGTAACGAGAGACGAAGAGGGAGGGGACAAAATGAGCTTCTTCTACACGCGCCTACTTGTGCTGATCGCGATGCTGCTGCCAGTCCTCGCGGGCTGTGCGTCCTATGCGCGGACGCTCGAGCCCACAAATTCTACTATTACCGATGCGAAGCAAGGTCAGGACTGTCGAGTTCTCGTGTTCGGACTTGGTGGCATGCCTGATGTCACCGGGACTCAGGCAATGCGCTCGGGCGGGATTACCAAACTACGAAGCGCCGAGTATCGCGTGAACACCCTTGAGGGAGTGGGAAGCGAGTGCGTGATCGCTCACGGAGAATAACCGACACGGCGGCAAGGGTACATGGTTCGCCGTATTCGGGCTCAACTGTGCGAAGCAGGAGGGGTAAGGAAATGATCGCCGCCATTTATGCCAGAAAGAGCACCGAACAAATCGGCGTGGCCGAGGACGCGAAGTCCGTCATGCGCCAGATTGAAGGTGCTAAACTCTACGCCGCCAAGAAAGGGTGGGCCCTCGACGACTCGCTCGTGTTCGCGGATGATGGGTTCTCCGGCGCCGAGTTCGAACGCCGGCCCGGATTCCAGCGCCTCAAAGAAACCCTGAAGCGTCGCTCCCACATCCAAGCCCTTATTGTGCTGGACGAAAGTCGGCTCGGCCGTGAGTCCGTGGAGACCGCGCACATCCTCAAACAATTCTCCCTCGCCGGCGTCCGCGTCTTCGCGTACCGCGAGGATCGAGAGATCCTCATCGAGACCCTCTTGGACAAGATGCGGTTTGCATTCTCCGGCCTGATGGATGAAGGCGAGCGCGATCGGGCCCAGAAACGGACCTACGACGCCATGCTCAAAAAGGCCAGCCTAGGGCATGTGTGCGGCGGCCGGTGCTATGGCTACGACAACGTCGAGATCGTCTCGTCCGTGCTCGATGCCTACGGGCGGCCCAAGCGCGATCACGTGGAACGGAAAATCAACGAGCAACAAGCGGACGTGGTCCGGCAGATCTTCCGCCTCTGCGCTGCCGGCAAAGGGATGGTGTCGATCGCGAAGCAATTGAACGATGAGGGTAAGCCTGCCCCACGAAATAGCCAGGGCCGTCAGATCTCCTGGAGCCCGTCGTCCGTGCGCAGCGTGCTCTTCCGGCCTTTGTACCGCGGCATCGTGACATGGAACCAGACCAAGAAGCGCAATACCTGGGGCATTCAACAACAGCGCAAACGCCCGGAGAAGGACTGGCTCAAGATCAGCATGCCGGCGCTTCAAATTGTCTCCGAAGCGGAATGGAAGGCTGCCCATGATCGGCTGACCGCGACGCGTGCCGTATACTTACGCGGAACGAAGGGCGAGCTGTGGGGAAGGCCGGCCAGCACGCTCGATTCCAAGTACTTGCTCACAGGGCTGGTGAAGTGCGGCGCATGCGGAGGAAGTCTCTACGTGAAGAGCAGCTCCCGGAAGGGAGAACGTGCGCTTTTCTATGGCTGTATGACATTTCATCTTCGCGGACGGACCGCATGCGCCAATAGTCTTCTGACGCCCATGGATCGGGCTAACGAGGAAGTGCTCAGCGTGCTCGAGCACGATGTGTTGCATCCGAACGTCACTAAGACGGTGGTGCGGAAGGCCGTCGATAAGTTTCGGGCGTCGGAACGGGAATGGAAGGAACGCCGTGAGGTGCTACACAAACAGATCTCCTCGATCGACATGGAGCTCGGGCGGCTCGTGGCAGCCATCTCATCCGGAGGAGACATCCCGGCACTGGTCGCGGCGGTCAAAATAGCGAATGACCGAAGAACAGCGCTGTCCCAGGATCTGGCGGAGGTCGATAGCCAACAACATTCGGACGCTGATTATGATCAGCTAGAAAAAGAACTGCAGGCGTATTTTGAAGCATCCTGGAAGACGATATTAACCCGGCAGGTCGGTCAGACTCGCCAGATCCTCCGAAAACTTCTCGGCCCGGACCGCCTCCCCTTCATCCCCATGACGAATGAGCGTGGCTCCCAGTATGAATTTAAAGGGACCGCCTTGATCGGGCGGTTAGTGGTTGGCCGTGCAAAGGCCTTGGTGTCCCCAACGGGATTTGAACCCGTGTTACTGCCTTGAAAGGGCAATGTCCTAGGCCAGGCTAGACGATGGGGACAAAATACCGCCCGCAAAATGAGGTCGATTCTTACCATACTTCAGACTCACGTGTCACTAGAGGACGCGGGAGGGTTCAGGGTGCCCGGTCGCGTTTCCTATCCGAATTCGGTAGGATAAACATAGCGAGAGCATTGGAGCCTCACCTGGAAGGGACCCAAGGAGCACGACGCATGACAAGACCTCGAGGAGCAACATACAAATCAATGATCCTCGTTGCCTGCGGCCTGATGCTGGCGAGTTGTGCTCACGATACCTACCAAGAGCGGGCGAACCTGATTAAGAATCATGCCGACGCGTTCTATGACAACCTGAAAGCCAACCGAGTGGAATCCGCGATCCGGGACAACGAACAGATTGAAGCGATGGCGAGCCAGATGGGAGACACCGTCAGGAAAGGGGCCAGCCAACAAGGCACCACGACAGTTGAACGGGAGTTTGCCTTGATGAAAACCGCCAACGAAGCCGCGGCCACAAACTGGCTCGCGCTGGGCCAATACTTCGCCATCAAACGCCAGTACCCCCAAGCCCGCGCTACTTATCGACGCGTGATCGACACCTATACCAATCCCACAGACCGACCATACCGTGAACAGGCCTTGCGCGCCTTGAAGGATTTGGACATGCTCAATCATCCCACGACGAATCCGTGAACGGCGACCGTCGCCTACGCCAATCCTGCCAGATACTTCTCAGCGGACTCCTGTTTCTCAGCTGGGGCTGTGTCCACCGGATTCACGTCACCCCTACGCCTCCGGCCGTTTCGCCGGCCACCATCGCTCAATCATTACAGGTCACTGTGCCGTTTCTCGCAGTGGAAGGGGCCGATCACATGCCAGGCATTGCCTTGCTTGAGTGGCAGGCACAAGATCTTCGCTCCGCCGCGATCGACTACATCCAATCGCGCCAGACCTTTGCCTCGGTAGGCGACAAACCGGCTGATCTCACCTTAACCGTCAAAGCCTGGCTGACGATGCGATCGCGCGGCAACTACCGTTACAGTCTGCGCCTGGAATCCGCGCTTGGCCTTTCGGAGAAGCTGCCGACCAAGTCGTATCTGGTGGTAAAAGAAACGGTAGGGTCGAGCGTCCGGTGGGTGACGGCTTCGGATCAGGTCCCCATTGAGGAAGCGGTCCAAGCCGCGCTGGACGATCTGCTCTCGCAAATCGAAGCCGATCACCTCCTGTATCGAAAAGGAGCGCGCTAAAGACGACAGGGATCTAGCAGGCTGCGGAAAGCCATTTCGGCATAGCAGAACATCGATGGCCATCCTCTACGCCCGTCGTTCGTGAAGCGTCCTTCGTCTCTTGGTGCAGAACCGACTGCGGCATGTTCACGAGATACGCTTCAGGGATGTCGAGAACGAAGTCGGCAGGAGCTATTCAGCATCCTGCTAAGAGGTCCGAGACCGTCGGTCGAGAAGGCGCATAGCAAGACATCCGGCTGCCACGCCCGCCGCAAACATCATACCGATTATCCAACCGGAAGAGAAACCCGTTCGCCTCGGTTCACGACTGCGGAGTTCCCGACTCAGATTCGGCATGTGGGATTCAGGCCCGAGCCATTCATCCTCTGATGAGCCTGTCGAGCCTTTCTTGAAGAGAATGACTGTCCTTTCTTTACTCATGATTCCCAGGCTCTTCTACAAGCCCACCCATACCAAATCCCACCGAGCAGCTCGAGCAACGGGTCTTAGGCCGTACGAGAACCAGTAAAGTTTGCCCAAGCCTCATTGACCTGTACGGTCGAAGCCGGTTCGTACTCGTGGCAATCAAGGCGTAGCGAACGATCACCGAACGGAGCGTTTATATAGTCACAGTGATGCGGCCGATCGGCATTGTCGTGTTGATTGGGGCGAAAATACCGACAGGACACACACATCCTTGCGACAGAAATCTCACCCTGTTCCTGGAGACTACGAATCACCTTTACCAGGGACGTGAGGAGGACGACTTGCTCCGGTGCCGAGAGTGCCTCTGCCGCAGTCGCCAGCCGATCGGGCATACGGGAAGAGGGCGCACAGGAACGATTCCCTTTGGCCGTCAATTGCGCCATCACAACCCGTCCATCGCTCATGTCTCGACGCCGTCGAAGCAACTGCTTCCGTTCGAGCGTGGCGATGACTTCCGACGCAGTCGGAAGCCTGACTGACAACTCGTTCGCCACCGTAGAGACTTGCGCGCATTGCCCAGGCTTGGACCGAAGAAGCGTGAGAACCTGCCGCTGTAATGGGCCAAGACCTGCTCGACCTTCTCGTCGCCACGTCCGACTTTTCATCGCAAGCCCGATCTTTTCCAGGCCGGCCACCAACTGAGTGGTCAACGCAGCCGCATCCTGCAATGCAGAAGACTTCTTCCCGCTATTGATCACGCGCAGTTCAGCCATAGGAGCACCTCCATAAATACCAGTATTTCAAGAGTCTAGTGTGCACCCTGTCCCCACGTCAAGGTTCCGAATGGCACCTTGACCGGTCCCCACCATAAAAGCGGGGCAGAGAGGAGAGCGATCGGAGCATGCCGACTGGCCCGCAAGATGGAATCAGAATTCCAACGGCGTCACCTTTATTCCAGATGTGCCCGGAGATATCTCAGCAGCGATTCACGATCAACAGCATCCGATAGGGGGACAGGGGGCCGACCGATCCAACATTCGATGCCAACGACCGTAAACGTGGGGTTCGCTCAGCCTCTCCCCTTTTCTTCTTGAATGCGGGATTCGTGCGTGAGGGCGGGATACTTGTACGGCGCGCTGGCCTTTGGCCCGGTCGGATCTTCGCCTCGATTGCCGTGCACTTGGTACAGGTGCTCGGCCTGGGTGTACGAGGGGTCGAGGTCGTCGTAGCGGATCGGCCATTCGGGAGAGATCCCACCGTGATGCTCCACCTCGCCGAAATCCTGAGCGCGCATGCGGAGCAGCGCTGCGCCGCAGGCTTTCGAGTCCCCGCCGAGGTTGTAGTGAATGCCGGGGTGAAACGTGCCGCCGTCCTTATCCCTCCAGGTTTCCTTGGCCTTGTATTTGTTGTCGATGAAGACCGTCTTGGAGCTCCAGTTGTCCTTTCCCCGCGACAGATAGGCGCCACGCTCTAAGAGGAGGATCTTCTTCCCCGGCGGAGCCAGCTTATAGGCCAGCGTCCCCCCCGCCGGCTGGTGCCGATAATGGTAACGTCGCAATGGGTAGTCGTAGACATGGCTGACCGGGATGGTACTGGAAGGTAGTCGGGGGAATGAGCGATGTCTTGCAAAGGCAACGGAAAAACCCAAACCCCATTTCGCGGCGGGCGGTGTTCCACCCCTGAATATTGACACCTTCCACTCAAATCGTAGCCTGTCTCACATTTCTCGTCCTTCGTGCGCCAAAGAGGACTTGTCCGACCTTGAAGTCAGAACTCGCCGTCATTACTCTCGGTGTTGACGATTTGGAGCGAGCGCTGACGTTTTATCGCGATGGACTCGGCCTGCCGACTAAGGGCATCATCGGCACGAAATCTGAGCATGGCGTCGTCGCCTTCTTCGATCTTCAACATAGCTTGAAGCTCACCATCTGGCTGCACACATCTCTCGCCCATGAAGCCAACGTGCCGTTGGGCCCTCGAAGCCCCACGGAGTTCGCGCTCGGCCACAATGTCCCGAGCAAAACCGAAGTGGATGCAGTGATGGAGCAGACAAGGAAGGCAGCCGCGACGATCACAGACCCGCCGCACGACGCATTCTGGGGTGGCTATACAGGCTCGTTCCAAGACCCCGATGGGCACATGTGGGAAGTGGCGTGGAATCCTGATCGGGACTTTGCCGACTAGTCACAAGCCCATTTCACGGCGTGCAACGTCCCACCGCTGTATCTCTCCAAAGTTTGAGCGCAACATTCGGATCGTGCCTCGACCCGTTCCGGAGGTATCGATGGCCCATCGATGGCGAGGATCGATACAGTGGTCGAGGTTCTTTTCTGATTGTCGGTTTCGCGTTTTTTTAAGTGCGAGCTTTTTGGAATGCGACCGCACCGTCCACCAACAAGTAGACGGCAAACACGATCAGCACGGTCCCGCCAGCAAACCAGTCAAAGTCTGCTGGTCCAGCCATCTGAGCGGTCGGCGGCATCGTGAAGCCCAATACGCCACAGATACAGCCGACTCCGGCCATGAGGCGGGCGACAAGGGTCCGTTTTCCTCCGGGAATCATAGATCACCTCACGTGAGAGAGAGACACGTCACCTGATTGCTCCTTACCACAGCTGCTCATGCTTCTCCACCATCTGATCCTTGGTCGCTGCAGACATCACGATGTGCGCACCACCGCCTACGATGGTTTAGGGCTTCACCTCTAAATGCGGAACGGCGTTTCGAATGTACGCAATCAGATCAGAGACTTGCTGATCGGTTAAGAGGCTGTCCCACTCGTGCATCGCCGTTGACTTTCGGCCCCGTCGGATCGTGACTTCCAATTCGAGATTACCTTTGACCCGGGACAGGTATTTGTGAAAATCGGTAGGCGAAACACGGAGCTTAGCCGCGTCCGGCCCTTTCCCATCCAACATCGCTCCATGGCACCTGAGACAGTGCTGCTGGTAAAGCGCCTGACCGGCTTTGAGATTCCCCGGGCGCGCCTCGCCAGCGAACGACAAGCTGGCCATGATGATCAGCCCATACAGGAGTACCATACACCCATCTGCTTTCATCGCGATCCTCTTTCTTGCTGGACGTCAACGCGGAGCGGGACACACACCAGCGTCCGGTCCAACAGATTCACTTCTGCTTGGCCACGATCTTATATTTGAGCTGCTCGTAGGTTGCTCGCGGAAGGATTTTCTTTTGTACCAATTCGTCCTTCCGAGCGTATGGTCGGCCCTTGATAATCTTCTCCGCGTACGCGTCACCAATACCAGGCAACATCTTGAGCTGATCTGCCGTCGCGGTGTTGATGTCGAGCAGGTCAGACTGCCCGGCAGCTTGGGTCATGGAGGAATCGTGTGCGCCAAGAGGCAACAGGGGGAGCGCCAACAGGAGAAAGCTCGCCAGTCCTATACCACACGTCCACTTCATGAGCGTCGATCGCATGATAACCTCCTTCGTGAGAGCGTTGTATGTCTCGCCAATCTCGATCAACACGTTACTTACTTCCCCTTCGGCTTCCACTCCTGTGCGAGCCTCTGCGCCTCGGCGATCTGGGCGGGGGTCATCTCCTTGGTCAACTCGGTCACAAATGCGCCCGCCAACTCAGATCCTTGTGCCGCCGCCAGGCTGAACCACATGTGGGCCCGGACACGGTCTTGATGCACCCCTTCCCCGTCCTCATACATGATTCCGAGCTTCGTTTGCGCGAGCGGATGCCCCTGGTCGGCGGCAGCGCGGAGCCATTTCTGGGCTTCGGTGTAATCCTGTGGGAGTCGATCTCCCAGCAGATAGAGACTTCCCAGATTGGTCTGTGCGTCACTATCTCCTTGCTCTGCCGCCTTGCGGAACCAGCGGACTGCTTCTTGGTAGTCCTGAGGCACCCCATGACCGATGGCGTACAGCCACCCCAGGTGGTGCTGGGCCGTGGGATCTCCCTGCTCGGCCAGCGGCCGCCATTCTTTGAGGGTGGTGGCATAGTCGCCACGTTCGTACGCCGCGATCCCTTCCTCAAACCCTGCCCACACCGGGGCTACGCACACGACTGCCAGGACCAGGGTGAGTAGGATGCGTGTCGACATGGGTCGTCTCCTCATTGCTAGCATGACGATACGCCGACCCTCAAAAGATGACAATCCCTCTCTCTGTCAAGGGCTCTCTTACTTACTCGTGACGGGTTCTCTTCACAGCAGGGGCTCGATAGCCTCAGTCTCAGTCAGAGTGGGGCGGACCACTTCTGAATTGCCACTACCTCCACTTTCCCGGTTGACACCTTCCTTTCTGAGCCGTAGCCTGTCCTGATCTCCTTCCTATGCCTCGCAAACGGGTCGTCATCATCGGGGGCGGTTTCGGAGGCCTGACGGCCGCGCAATCGCTGCGTCATACCGACGTGGTGCTCATCGACCGCACCAATCATCATCTGTTTCAACCGCTACTCTACCAGGTGGCCACCGCCGCTCTGTCCCCCGGCGATATTGCCTGGCCGTTACGCACCATCTTTCGGCGGTATCCCCATGTCCGCGTGGTAATGGATGAGGTCTTGTCCATCGATCGTGCGGCACGTTTCGTGCGGTTGCGGGACAGCGCGCCGATTATCTTCGACATCCTCATCGTGGCACCAGGATCGCGGCACTCCTATTTCGGGCACGACGAGTGGGAGCAATCTGCGCCCGGGCTCAAGACCCTGGTCGATGCGGTCCGCCTTCGCGAGAATATGCTGCTAGCGTTTGAAGAGGCCGAACGGCGGCGAACCACCACCGGCACACGGGACGGACTCACTTTCGTGATCGTGGGGGGAGGGCCTACCGGCGTGGAGTTGGCCGGCGCGCTGGCGGAGATTGGACGGAAGGCCATGGGGCCGGATTTTCCGAACTTGTGCGTCGATGATCTCGCCATTCTGCTCGTGGAAGGCGGCTCTCGCATTCTGCCCGGGTTCGACACCGACCTGTCAGCGAAAGCTGCGGCGGCACTCGAACGCATGGGGGTCACGATAAAGCTCAATAGCCCGGTGAGTGATATCCGGGCTGACGGCGTGACGATCGGGAGCGAATTCGTTCGATCCACGAATGTCATCTGGGCGGCAGGCAATAGGGCTTCGCCGCTTCTGGTCTCGCTCGCGGTTCCCCGCGACCGGTCCGATCGGATCACGGTTCAACCGGATCTGACGATTCCAGGCGATCCCTGGATCTTTGTCATCGGCGATGCCGCACATTGTGCCGGTCCGGGCGGGAACCCCCTGCCGGGATTGGCTCCCGTCGCCATGCAACAAGGCCGCTATGTCGCGACGCTCATTCAGAAGGAGACCGCTCCGGAACAGCGCCGGCCGTTTGTCTACGCGGATCGAGGCATGCTGGCTACCATCGGGCGCGCACAAGCCGTGGCCCAGATCGGCCTAGTACACTTATCTGGACTGGTTGCCTGGCTGCTCTGGTGCGTGGTTCACATCTTCTTCCTGATCGGGTTCCGCAATCGCGTGCGGGTGATGTCGGAATGGATGTGGTACTACATCACGTTCAAACCGGGGGCGAGAGTCATTTACCAGTTGCCCCGACGGCCCCGCGAGGACGAGAGGACGTCACAGGCACGCTCTGCGGGACAAAAATGAATCGGTCAGCGGGAAATACGGAGGGCATGCTCTTGGTCCGCAGAGCAGGGTGTCTCCAGGCCATGTCGGAGAAATGAGGAGGGAAGAGGGATAGTAAAATCTGGTGAGCCGGCCGGGACTCGAACCCAGGACCCTCGCCTTAAAAGCTCGAAAAGACCAAAATATCAATGGCTTGATTTTGCGACGGTTTCCCCGTTTATTCTTTGCTAACAAGGACTTGAGATGATTCTATACATTCCATTGATTCTGTAGAATTCGATCCATTGTGCAGATTTTTAGCACAAATTTAGCACACCTGTTAATGACACCGGTGATCGGTGGGGAGAGGATTACACGCTTGATGTTGAAGCATTCGCGGCCCCGACAGGCACATTAAATTTCTGCACCGCCCCATTCCAAGGAGTTGTGCGAGTTGCTTAGAATGGATAGCAGAAAATGAATTATGGTTTGTGCTACTGTTCTCTTCAGAAAACGATCCAGGCTAACATGATCCCCGCCATTTCTACTCTTGTTGTATGCATCGCCGTCTGGCTCATCGGCTGTGCTGCATCTCAGCCGATTGAACCGTCCCCAGTGGGGAAAGCCTTGCTTGGGAAACACAAACAAGAACTCATCTCTTGTGCTGGTACCCCTCTTCAGGAAACGAAGACGGTCGAGGGGACAGTACTGACATACTACGAGGAAGCGCCCATGTTTGAGGAATCATTTTCCTCCTCCAAGGGCAGTAGAGCAGGAGTGCATCATGGCTGTTGGGCGCACCTCCTCATAGGAGATGATCGCGTGGTGGGGGTAGAGTATAGGTCGGCGCCCCGGTCGGTTGACGCAACGGATCACTGCGAGGAGATTTTTCACGCCTGTCTTCAATGAAAACTGTTATGTCGATCTCGAGGCACATGGTCGAAATTTCTGGTTGAAGCATCTTGTTCATTGGGGTAGAAGGCCGCAGCGTTCTGCTGTGTAAATGTGTCTACGCGACAACGTATAGATAGTGGACAATCGTATCGGCATGAGAGGATTTACATGGATGCGGGTGGTAGTAGCCAATCCGACATAGCTGGCTTGAATCTCATGCCCTCGCATATCTACCGGTATCCCTGCGTAGCCTCTCCTCTCGTGGCCTAATCCAACGAGCGTGATGATGGCTCCGGCCCGGTCCTCGGGGACAGGGAGAAGGAGTACATTATGACGTGTCTCATCGTCCGTCACACGCAGGGCTACCTCGTCGCGTATTCAATTTTCCTTGTTACTCGGACAGGAACAGAGAAAACTCTGGAACGACGCCAGATCACCACCCTCGCGTGTACTCTTGGTCTCCTGGCCCTCAGTACCATTGGGCTTCTGGCCTCACCATCCTTGTCCCTTGCATTGGAAAAGTACGGTCGTCCTTTGCCGTCAATGGAGCAGCCAGACGACGTGGCTGCCCGGGAAGCCGAAGAGACCTTGTTCGGGGGATACTTCCTTACATCGGCCTTCGTGTCCAACCCGACCTTCGCGGCTCGTCCCGATAACAGCGGTCTGGTCGGCCTGCGGCACATGCTTCATCTGGAAACCGATCTCTACAAGCAGTACCTGACTTTCTACACCGATCAAAACTTCTTCTCAGATCGAACAAAAGGCTGGATCGAACTGAGCGAATGGGATGGCACCTATGCCTTCACGGGACTGATCGACCGATGGGGTTGGCGTCTCCAATACGAGCGCGATGCGCCGCTTGACAAAAGCGGTCTCATCCAAGCGTATGCCGATGCGTTACTGACTTCTCGATTTCAAGCCATACAAGATTTCAGTTGGTGGCAGCGCACTTTCCCCAATCAAAACCTGACCGCCTACGCCGGCGCCGGCTGGCTGTTTCACAACGGCAACTACTTTGCCCGCCCTGATAATACCGGAAGAGCACTCTTTCGGTATGTGGCACATGCGGATCTCGATCTGTATCAAGACAAGGTCGTGTTTTACGCAGATGCGAACATGTTCACCGATCGAAGCGCGTCAAATTCCGCACGTCCCTCTGAGTTAGATTGGATTCTGGGGCTAGCCCTTCGATGGCGGGATACGGAGTTAAGTGTCTACCGCGAGCAGGACCAGCCGTTGGACCGGCCGGGGTTGGTGCAGAAGTACTGGGCGGTGCAACTACGAGTTTCGTTTGATGTACCGAAGCGCTTCGCAAAGTGAGAATCGAATAGCCGCTCCCACATGCTCCGAATGCTCTTGAGTATGATGATATAAAGGTAATTTATGGTCGTCCAATCCCTCACTGATATTGGAGAGATTCTACGCAAGCGCGATTTTGTTGCACTGCGCGAGGCGCTCAAGAACTGGTCTCCGTCCGCGTTGGTGCGGGTCATCGCCGACCTCTCAACGGAAGATCAGGTGATTGTGTTCCGCATCCTGCCCCGAGAACTCGCGGCGGAAGCCTTTGAATGGGTAGATGTGTCGGGCCAGGAACGGCTGTTGAAAGCCATGGGGCAGGAGGAGCTTGCTGCATTGCTCAATAGCATGGCACCAGATGACCGGACGATGTTACTCGAAGAATTGCCCGCGAACATGACGAAGCAACTATTGGCTCACTTGACACCAGAAGAACGAGCCGTAGCGGTCACCCTCCTTGGCTACCCGGAGCACAGTATCGGACGCTTGATGACACCCGATTACATTGCGGTGAGGGAAGACTGGTCCGTACAGGATACGCTCGAGTACATTCGGAGGCATGGGCAGGATAGCGAGACACTGATTATGGTGTACGTGGTAAATGAGCAGGGTCGCTTAATCGATGACATTCATATCCGTTCGCTCTTACTAGCTCCTCCGGTCAACACCATCTCCAACTTGATGGACAATCAGTTTGTCGCGTTGAAGGCCACCGACGATCAAGAGACGGCGGTCACCGTTTTCAAACGCGAGCTGCGGACGGCCCTGCCCGTGACTGACTCCTCAGGCATCTTAATTGGCATCGTCACGATTGATGACGTCCTCCGCGTGGCCGAAGCAGCCGCCACAGAAGACATTCAGAAGATCGGAGGAAGCACGGCTCTGGATGAACCGTACATAAAGATCGCCTTACGTCGCATGGTCCAAAAGCGCGCAGGATGGCTCGTGGTCCTCTTCGTGGGTGAAATGTTCACCGCTACCGCGATGGGGTTCTTTCAGAAGGAAATCGAAAAGGCCGTGGTGCTCGCGCTCTTTGTTCCACTCATCATCTCCAGTGGGGGCAACTCCGGGTCGCAGGCCTCGACACTGGTGATCCGGGCTCTGGCTCTCGGCGAAATAGGGTTGCGGGATTGGTGGCGGGTTATGCAGCGTGAGATCTTTACCGGCCTGGCGTTAGGATCGATTCTGGGCATGATCGGGTTTTTACGGATTGCCGTGTGGTCCCTTTTCGCTGACCTGTATGGGCCGCACTGGTTCTTAGTGGCTCTGACCGTTGGAGTTTCGTTGATTGGCGTGGTGATGTGGGGAGCTCTCACGGGTTCCCTGTTGCCGTTTCTCTTAAGACGTTTGGGGTTTGACCCAGCCGCTTCCTCGGCTCCGTTCGTGGCCACCCTCGTCGATGTGACCGGCCTCGTCATCTATTTCAGTATTGCATTCGTCTTTTTGCGGGGGACTCTCCTATAGACTGTCCCCTATCCCCTAGTTCACCCAGAAAGATCATCACAAAGTTGAGAGGTGGGCGCGCAAATCTCAGTTCGACGTGTTTCTGCTTCACGATCTATCATTGCGTGGGCTATCCACGTCGAACATGGTTCGGTCCCAGGCAGGAGCATGACCTTCCCCCCCAAAAACTAGACCACGCTGTGCTGGAATTTTGTCACCTCACAAAAAGACAGAAGAGTAGATGGGTCGAAGGGAAGCCCCCGCAGGGCCGGAGGCTTCCCATTGACCTCCTCAGCGTTTGAGCGCATGAGCGGCAATCCACTCCTTGACCTCACCCCCGCAGAGGTGATGGCGCCGCCCTTTCCGTCAGGATTGTGAGGCAATTATCTACAGCGCCTGGCCCTCTTTGCCTCGTTGATTTCCAGGAGAGCATGATTAGTTGAAAGCGAGAGAGGTGGGATGCTTAGACAGGTCAGCAGCCTGGTTTGAATGTGACCCGCTCTTGTGCAGCCAACGTGCAAAGGAAGTCCGTTCCTGCTTCAGTGGCGGGGTGGTGGTTTAAGGGACGCGCTATCGATGCTCGGTGCCAGTAGGCACGGCCGTTAATGCGAGCCTGAACGAAGGTTGAGGCGCGGGGCAATCAGCGAGGGCGACTTAAGGATTGCTGAACGTCACCCGGTTCGGATAGCAGCTTCGGTAGTCCACACAAGAGCGGGCCGTTTTTTATGTGAGAAGCACTGGTTCTTTCCCACCGACCTTCAGTTCTTCATCCCCCCTCAGTACGCGCAGACTTTACACAAATGACGACCTGCGACACCTCGGTCTCATAAACACCACAGACTCTAAGTGGAGAGTTCGCTAGAACGGGAGTTCCGTTTCCGAGGCAGGTCATACAAAAAAATCGGAGCGGGGGCGGGTCCGAGAGCTCTGTGTGGATTGTGGAGGTCTTAGAGGAGCTTTAGGCTTCCCACCCGTCGGCGGGCCTGCTCACCACCCCTACGCCCGACCTCGATTCCCTTGAATGTTCCTCTCGCCGAGCCTCCGCTCGCTTCTAAGGTAACCGTCCTTCGCGAGAGGTCAAGCGTGGGAGCGGTCCCGTCCGGTCAGGTCCCTGAATCACGATGGCGCGTGATCTCCTCTTTCGGGGTTGGGTCAGTCGGCAGGGAACGTGAACGGCGGCTGAACAGCGGGGGACTGGTCATTCTGACACGATCTCGCCAGCCTCCCAGTGAAGATCTGCCACGACCTATGGCATGCGGCCAGAAGGCTCGTGGGCTGTTCGGCGAGTTTCTCCACCGCCTCCTCTCTTTTATATTAGTATTTGACTCTAGTACATTATTCGATATGCTTAATGTGAGTGCACGTCGTAGGGCTCAACACATCGCCGCGTTGCTGTTTCCTGTCTGGCGGGTGCATGAAGGAGGTGGCGTATGTCTCTTGGAAAACTGGTCGGTCAGACGACTCGTGAGGCGCCTTCCGCTCCGTTGAGAGAGACGTTCATCGCACCGGAGCTTCTCCACGTTTGTTTTCTCTGCGGACACATTCGAGAGGAGACCGGAACTTCCCCTGATCGTGAGCACTGGGTCACGCCACGGACGTATCGAAAGTCACATGGCGTGAATCTGGCTGATTTCCCTCTCACGCACACCTACTGCCCGACGTGTTTCACGAAGTTCCAGGAAACACTGAGAGAGTACTTCCGGAAGACTGGAAGGTCGCATTGATCCTGCGCGCCGGCTCTCAGAACATCAACTCCTCCCCCCTGCCCTGACCGACGTCTCCCGACGAGGACCGCACCGGGAGAGGGGCCGCGCAACCTGGCGCATACCTCCGATACCACCAGCACCAGCCCTCTTTGACCAACGTGTGATTGACGTTGGTGCCATGGGGAAGGATCACCTCAAAATCTCAAATTACTGCGGGAAATATGGCGGAGGGGCGAGATTTGAAAACACTCCACCCCCAGAGACTATCGGGCGCGATCTGATCTCATCGGTTCAATCTCAATCATTTAGAGACGAGGCAGCGGTAAATGAAACACCGATCAAGGACGATCGAGCACGATAGTTCTGCCACACTTCAGCCACACCCATTGAACTTGTTCATCGGTCAAATGAGATAGTCACGACTCGCGTCGCAGGTGTGAGATGGACACCATCTGTCCTTATTTAGATTACTTCTTGCTGGGCTCCCCAGAGGGTACTTGTTCCACAGAGTGCTCGCCCTCAACGCCTGGCCCGCCTTCAACCCCACGCGGCATGATCGGTGCGGTCATTCCGGGTGCGACGGTCCCCGGCCTCGTGGGCGGCGGCGATCCAGGCGGCTGGATCATTCCGCTTGACGCTGGGGGTTCAATACCGCCTGGTAAGGTCATTGCCATCGTACAGTTATCAAATAGCCCGTCTCCAGTGCCTGTACACTGCTCGCAACTTCTCAATGTACCTGGATAGAGTGTCCCACCAATTGTGTCGCTGAACGAACACTTCATGCCATTAACACTACAGCTTGCTACCTTTTCCCAATACAGGTTCGCTGGACGGTGGATTCCGTCTCCACACACGCAACTGCAATACGTGTGACCCCCCCGAACCTTTGGTAGTGCCAAACTGACCCCTGACGAGCCTCCCAGCACGGCGAGCCCCACCGTCCACACGACGAAACCCTTTATGATCATGCGCATTTTCCACCTCCCTGGGTACGTGAAGATCGCTTTTGATCGAGGTTCCACTCCCGCGGGTCGTTTTTCTCTCGGACCATCCCCTTTGTCGAAGGCAAAGCTC
>JAGXAR010000078.1 GCA_018971525.1 Nitrospirota bacterium | reverse complement strand
CAGGTCCCCGGCGTGAAGTCTGTGAAGAATGATCTCACGGTGAAGGAAAAGGCCTAAGGGTCTCAATCGCACAACACCCGCGCGCTCCGTTCACCGAGAATCAAGCACAGTGGTTTCGGCGGACGACAGAGCACGGGGTTTACATGAGGAGGTGCACGATGAAGGAGACGAATGTCAGTCGAACCACCGCGCAACGAGCGCCGGCGACGTCCTACACCAGTCCGGCCGGTGAGCAGACCGGCCAGATGGCACAGGCATTCAAACGAGCTGCGGTTGATCACGCCCACATTGCGCAACGAGCCTACGAACTGTATGAGCAACGGGGCCGGCAGGACGGCCAGGCCTTGGAGGACTGGGTGAAGGCGGAACGGGAACTGGGTGGAGCAGTCCATCACATGTGATGCGGACCATAAGGATCGAGCACGTCAACTTCCGGCACTAAAGGAGTAAGGCCATGAACACACTGCTACGTTGGGACCCCTTCAGAACCCGGTGGAATCCGTTGAAAGAGCGGGAGGACTTGGACAGCCGGTTGGCGGCGATGTTGGGAACTCGGGAGGCGACGGGTCAGGGGGGCAAGGAAGCCCTGAAGGTAGCTCAGTGGTCGCCGCTGGTGGATATTATGGAGGATGAGAAGGAATACCTCATCAAGGCCGAGTTGCCGGATATGAAGAAAGAGGACGTGCGCCTCACGGTGGAGAACGAGGTCCTGGTGATTTCCGGCGAACGGAAATTCGAGCAGGAAGAACAAGGGAAAAAAATGTCATCGGACCGAACGTACGTACGGGAGCTTCGTGCGCAGCTTCGCATTGCCCGAGGATGCGGATGGAAGCAAGGTCACGGCTGACTACAAAGACGGGGTGCTCCACGTGCATCTCCCGAAATCCCAGAAAGCAAAACCGAAAGCCATCGAGATCAAGGTGACCTAGTGTGGGTGCATTGATCGAGGGATGAAGGGCGTCACAGAAGACAGGCCTATGCTGACCATGATGTCGGAGTCTTCCTGACGCGCTCCACCTCGGAGCGGAGGGCAAGAACCGATGGCGTCCGGCACCTCGCGCTCATGCGCGCTTCCACAGGAGATACGGCCGAGGTCGTCACAAATCCTGATGCCCGATCCTAGCTATCTGACCAGAACCCAGAACACCGAACCGTTCGCTCGGTGAGCAATTGTGACCAGACTGCAGCCGGTCTTCTAGGCATACTGCACAGAACCATTCACAGGAGGAGCCCATGTCAAAACAAACAGCAGCCCATCACAAGAAGGCCGCCGAACATCATGAGGACGCCGCACGTCATCACAAACAAGCGGCCAAGCACTATGAAGTCGGCGCTCACGAGAAAGCGGCGCACCATGCCCACCTCGCGCATGGCCATAGCCAACAGGCGATCGATGCGGAGACTGAAGCGGCGAAGTCCCATATCGAATAGTATGGGAATAAGTAGCGGAGCAGAGAGATCCCTGTACTCCGCGTAACACCAAGCCGGGTGGATGGGGCTATCGTGTTCAACGCTCCATCCACCGCTGGACCGCATGGGGTATTCTTGGCAATTGTGCCGTCCGAACGACCATTCATTCATTCATCCCAAAGGAGGCGCTATGCGACAGGTGCTGATGATGGTGGCCGCCAGTGTGTTCTTGATGATCAGCCCGCTCGACACGACACACGCGCGCGATAAGAGCGGGGTGTTGAAAGGGAGTGATCTGATCGGCATGAAGGTCGAGGGCACTGATGGCAAAAAGCTCGGCCACATTAAAGACCTCGTGATAGATCCGATAGACGGCGACATCGAGTATGCCGTTCTCGATTACGGAGGCTTCTTCGGCGTGAGCGACAAATACTTTGCCGTTCCGTGGGACGCGCTGGGGTTCAGCGAGGATAAGAAAACCGTGCTCCTCGACGTCACGAAAAAGGATCTCAAACAGGCGCCCGGCTTCGACAAAACGCAGTGGCCGGATCTGAGCAGCCGGGACCAGACCATCGTGCTCTATGAGTTCTATGGCGTCCCGATGCCGGACGACCACAGCAAAGGTCCCAAAGCCGCACACTGATGACGGGGCCGTGGGCTTCCCCGGAACCCACGGCTCGCTCGTGTTCTCGAATGGTCTGACCGGTCTGATGCGCGGGGGACGTCGCGTTGTGTGTTGCGGCGCCCTCAACGGCACGTGTCAGCCGCTGTCACTCATGATCCAACCACCATCAACCATGGTGGAGCTGAAAGGAGCGTACGATGTGGAAGGAAGAGCAGAAGACGAAATCGGAATTACCCGGGGTCCCGGCCGGAGGGTTACGAAGGGTGGGGCAGATCAGGGGGACCAATGACCTGATCTTCCACGCCGGCCAAGACGGGATGGCCGTTGCCCTGGAATTACTGTCCACCCATACTCCCGGCGCGCCGGTGGTCGATGATCACCACGAGTTCATTGGATTCATCAGCGAAGTGGATGTCCTCCGTGCGTTGGAAGCCGGCAAGGATCTTTCCAAGCTCATCGCGGAAGACATCATGGTCCGTGATCGAATCGCCGTCACGGCCGAGACCACGATTGAAGCAGCCGTGAAGATTATGGAGGAGAAGCGCTTGCTGAATCTTCCCGTGACCCAGAATGGGAGGGTGGCCTATTCCGTGACGCGACACGACCTCCTGCGAGCCTGGATTGGCCTGGGCACGACGGGAGAAGATTAAAGAGAGGCGGCTTGCTCGGCCTTCTTGCCGAACGCTTGCCCCATGAGCGGGTAGTTACGGAAACTCGAGCGATGAGAAGGTGAGTCGAGCTGGCTGCCCCGAGCGATCCCGTAACCAGCTGCCGGTGTCATCCACGTCATGGGACAGGACGGGTGTCGTCAACGAGACGATCTGCTCACCAGGGCCGGTGGCGACATAGATCGTGCCCGGCGCACTGAATGCGAGCAGCGATTCCGTCGGGCGGTTTGCTGCCACGCACACCTGCTGATAGGACAGGCGTCTTCCCGCCCGGCTAGAGGGACTGAGCGTGGTTGTCGTCCCGGAGACGCAGTGCCATGGGCGCCTCTGGTTTGCAGCCTGTTTCAGCTCGACGGTAAGCTGAGCGAACTGAATGTAGACGTGGTGGCGCGCGCGTTCGTGCGGAGGTGGTTCGGCAAATTACCAATACACCATCATTGCGAGGGAGACGATCGTCGGGAGCCACGGGCACCGAAGTTGTGCATCAGGATTGAACAGGGCCCGTCCGGCGGGAAGTATCCCGCTTATCCCGATCAACCCCCACACCACCGAATTGCCGGGATACCCATGGTCGACATAATACAGATCGCCAAGGTTGATGCGAATCCATGTCAGGAGTTCCCTTCCCCCAAGGACAATTGCCAACAGAGGAAATCCCGCACTGATCAAGGCCGGTGTGATCCGTAGGAAGGGTTGGCGTCTGATGGGCCATGAACTCATATGGAGCAACTTTAGAAGCGGGTGGTGGCTTGACCAAGAAAGACCGGGGATCCCGTTGTCCTCCTGCTCTGTCACGTACAATGCGGGTCCGTTCCTCAAGGTGCCGCCGCCCTACTGTTCGGGCTTCGGGTTACTGATTGCACTCCTGGTGCTGACCGTTGGACCAGTGTATGCGGAGTGGGTGTCGGTTGGCGGCAAACTCGAAGAAGGACTGCCCGGATACACTGTATACGTGGAGCCAGACACCATTCGCCGCAACGGGGAAGTGGTGAAGGTGTGGGCATTGATGGACTTCTACACACTGCAAATCGAGCCAAGCCCTCCCTATCTGTCGGTAAAGTCTCAACGCGAACTTGATTGCACCGAGGCGCGCGTTCGGTTGCTTGCGCTGACGGCCTTCTCCGGCAACATGGGAAGCGGCAAGGTGGTTTTTAATTACTCGGACGCCAACGATCGGGGGATCCCAATCGAACAAGGCAGTGTTGCTCAAAGTCTGTGGAAATTTGTGTGCAGTATGTAGTCATCACTCAGTCACTGCTGCGCGATTCACGGTGGGTGAACTGTGACGAAGCAGAACTAGGCCGTTACGCAATGAGCGAGCAACGCCCCAAACGCGACAGTATCTCCATCGACGAGGCGACCGTCTCCAGTATGTGAGGGATCGCCGCGATTGTGGAAGTGCTCCAACGGACAGAGCTCTGCAGGAAGCAAGACCTTGACCTTCTCACCGAAAGCTACACCATTGGCTAAGAAGCGCCACTGTGCTGTCATGGGCCCCAAGGAGGAGGCCTATGACTCGAAAATGCCATACCGAGGCACAAATCATTGCAGCGCTGAAAGACGCCCAAGCCGGCGTCAGTGTTCAGGACCTCTGCCGGATCCGACCCTTCCGAACGCGATTCCTCGACAAGGAGCATTGTCTTGTATCGGATAGTCCGGTTTTCAGTGAGGACGCCGGGTCTGTAGAGGAGCACATCAAGGCGGCGAGAAAGACGCTCGACGTCCTCACCCGCGCAGGGGTAATTGCGCCATCCTCTCCGTCGGGATTGTGAGGCGATTATCTACAGCGCCTGGCCCTCTTTGCCTCGTTGATTTCCAGGAGAGCATGATTATCCAGTAATTGAAGGAGGTGGGTTGAGCTTGGAGAGGTCAGCAGCCTGGTTCGAATGTGACCCGTTCTTGTGCAGCCAGCGTGCGAGGGGTGATGGTTCAAGGGACGCGCCATCGATGCTCGGTGCCAGTAGGCACGACCGTTAATGCGAGTCTAGGCGAAGATTGAGGCGCGGGGCAATCAGCGAGGGCGACTGAAGGATTGCTGAACGTCACCCGGATCGGATGGCAGCTCCGGTGGTCCACACAAGAGCGGGCCGTTTTTTGTCAGGAGTCTGAAAAAGAGAGCGGGGTAGTTGGGACGATCCCTTTGCTCGCGCAACGCGCGGCCTCCGAAGGCCCTCGTTGGACGCGCGCAGTTGGGATCATCCCAGCCACCCCTTAGTAAGTGATAGATCATTCCGGCCTTGCTGGACGAACTGTTTGAGCCTCCTGCGAGCATCAAGCCCTATCCAAACTCAGTCCCGGTCCCGCTAGTTCCGCTCCTCCCATCAGTCCTGCCTTTCACGCTTGTCTCACTCTCTGCCTAACAGGCCAGAGAGACCAGACAAACGAGATGAACCAGATGAACCAGACTCGTCCTACGACGTATGGGTCTCATAAAAACAACACACTCTTAGTAGAGAATTCATTGGTTGGGGACTTTGCGAGGCAGGTCACAAAAAAATCGGAGCGGAGGCGGGTCTGAGAGCGCTCTGTCTATTGTGGAGATCTTGGAGGAGCTTTAGGCTTCCCACCCGTCGGTGGGCTTGCTCACCACCCCTGCGCTTGACCTCGATTCCCTTGAATGCTCCTCTCACCGAGGCCTCCGCTCGATTACAAGATAACCCTCCTTCGCGAGAGGTCAAGGAGTGGAGCGGTCCCGTCAGGTCACGACGCGTGGGCCACAGGAAGCTCATCCCGATCGGTCGTATAGGCGGGAGACCGGCGGTGACACTGCGCCCAGCAGGCTTTCGTCAACCCACTCGACGCAAATTCCATTGTCCCGGCGCCCCGACGATCATTACCGGAGGCGAGAGACTGCGGCAGCCTCATCGTTGCCGTGCCTTGTCCCGCCGGCACCGAGTTGCACGGCGGTGCACTCGAAACCCTAACGTGTGCGCTCTTGTGGCGGAGCGGTTATTGAGACGGTGTAGTTCATGGCTCATTCTTTGCCTTTGTGTGTCCTCAGCGCTCCTTCACCGCGATCTTCTTGACGGAGGAGCGGACAATCTATACAAGTACGACTTCATTGAAATCAGTTACCGATTCCTGCAAGCCAGCCGGTTGCTCATGACCCACAACCATTCAGCGGGAAGGTCACGACCCACTATGAAATTGTTGACGGCAGAAACCTTTGGAGCCATCGCCGCATCGAATCGTGTGATCATGGCGCCTCTCACGCGGATGCGGGCGGGAGCGGGTGATGTTCCCAACCCGTTAGCTGCGGAATACTATTCACAACGAGCGAGCGCGGGATTTATCGTCACCGAAGCCAGCCAGATTTGCCCCTTGGGCAAAGGGTACCCGGGAACACCGGGCATCTACAGCGATGAGCAAGTGGCGGGATGGCGCACCGTCACGTCCGCTGTCCATGCCAGGGGCGGCAAGATTGTGTCACAGCTCTGGCATGTCGGCAGAATCTCTCATTCCTCACTCCATCCCGAAGAAGGCGTACCGGTCGCGCCTTCTTCCATTGCGCCCGTGGGCCAAGTCTATACCGCCTCATGGCAATTAGCGGACTATGAGACGCCGCGCGCACTCTCCGTCAACGAGATTGCCTATCTCATTGCCTCATACCGTCACGCCGCCATCCAAGCGAAAGCTGCAGGCTTTGATGGCGTAGAAGTCCATGCCGCCAATGGGTACCTGCTGGATCAATTTCTCCAAGATGGCAGTAATCACAGAACAGATGCCTATGGCGGGACTGTTGCCAATCGGACCCGCATCGTCCTCGAAGTCTTGAAGGCCGTCATTGCTGTATGGGGCAGTGAGCGAGTGGGGGTTCGGTTGTCGCCCTATGGCACGTTTAACGATATGTCGGATACCGATTCCCTCGGCTTGTTCACCTATGTGATTGAACAACTCAACCCGTTGAAGCTGGCCTATCTTCACATGATAGAACCGAGAGCGACGGATGCCGGAGGGAGTGACCGTGTGTATGAAGGCGCACCGAGCACGGCACAACTCTTTCGAAAGTTGTACAAAGGGAAAGTCGTCATGGCTGGCGGCTATCAACGAGAGACTGCCGAGGAAGCCGTCACCGCCGGGTTGGCGGATGGGATTGCCTTTGGGCGCTTGTTCCTCGCCAACCCTGATTTGCCCGCACGCTTTGAAAGAGGGGCGTCGTTAAATCGTTACGATAGAAGTACCTTCTATGGCGGCGGTGAAAAAGGATATACGGACTACCCCTTCTTGAACCCATAACATCGCATGTCTTTTGTCCATCCAGCTCATCTGGCTTTCGCCATTGAAACGTGACCGCAAGGATTGCACGATGAAAAAGTCCCTTTCCTTGTCTAAGGTCTATCGCCTGCTCGAGCCGGGGCCGGTCGTGTTGGTCACCACCGCCGGCAAGGGGAAGGCCGACATCATGGCCATGTCCTGGCACATGATGATCGAATTCGAGCCGCCGCTCGTGGGTTGCGTGATCAGCAACCGGAACCACTCGTTCAGTCTGGTGAAGGCGACCAGGGAATGCGTGATCAACATCCCGACGGTGGAACTGGCGGCACAGGTGGTGGGCTGCGGAAACACATCGGGCCGCAGGGTCGACAAGTTCAATACTTTTGGCCTGACGCCGGTGGCCGGTTCCCTCGTCAAGGCGCCGCTCATCCACGAGTGCTATGCCAATCTCGAATGCAAGGTCGTCGATACGAAGATGGTGGCCACATACAACCTGTTTATCCTCGAGGTGCTCAAGGCCTGGATCGACCCTTCAAAGAAACACCCTCGGACGATTCACCATTGCGGGAAAGGCGTCTTCATGGTGGCAGGCAGAACGATCACGTTGCCCTCCAAGATGAAATAGGCGCAGGAGAAACTTCCAGCCATGGTTACGGGTCAGGCCAGATGCTTTTCAACCGTCACGGACAGGGAGCACCCGCGTCCAATGCCCTGCCTCACAATCGCGTCAGTCTCTGCCAGAACAATTAAAATGGGGAGTCTTTTCCAGCCGCATGGTCCCTGCGAGCGGGGCACGAACGAGAACACTAACGGGCTGCTACGGCAGTTCTTTTCCAAGGGCACGCGATTTACGCAGCTGTCACGCGCGGAGATCAAGCGGGTGCAGGCGATCTTCAACGATCGGCCAGGGAAAGCGCTGAACCGGCACAGTCCCGCACATGCGTTCCACCACTTGTTGCGCTAGGATCTTGAATGCACACAGGATCATAATCGCTTCAATGGCGGAGTCCGAGGTCGCCGTGGAATCTTACGGGGAGAAGGAAGGAGGCTACATGTTTATGAGATGTGCCGTACTCTCGGTGGTGGCGTGTGTCACGCTGGCGGGCTGTGCTGCGACGAAGCATGCAAGGAGTGTGGAACCGTCGGGCTTTTTGCAAGATCTCTATCCTCAAATGCGAGAGGGCAAAGGAGATGAGGCCCTCCTGGTCTATCGAAATCCACACGTGGATTGGGCAACGAAGGCCACTTACAAAAAGGTGCTCCTGGATCCGGTCATGATCTGGCGGGGTAAGGACTCGAAGATGGAAGGCATCGATCCGAAGGACGCCCAGGTCATCGCGGATGCGTTTTATGCGCTCCTGTACCAGGAACTCGCCAAAGACTACGAAATGGTAAGGGAGCCGGGCCCGAAGACGTTTCGAATGCAGGCGGCCCTCACCGATGCCGAGCAATCCTCTCCCGCCCTGGACATTCTTTCGAGTGTGCCTGCGCCGTTCAACGTCGCGTTCGTGGCTTCGACCATCAAGACATTGTCCACCGGCAAGCCGTTGTTCAAGGGCGGAGCCTCCATTGAGGCCAAGGTCATGGATGCGGATTCCGGGGAGGTGATTGCGGCAGCCGTGGACCGGCGGGTGGGCGGCCGGTTCCTCGACCGGGAGGTCTTCGATTCCTGGAATGACGTGCACGGGGCATTGAAATACTGGTCGCAGCTGACCAGGTTTCGGATGTGCCAATTGCGGAAGGAAACCGACTGCGTCAAGCCTGAATCCTGAGCTCTGTCGCAGGATCACGTCGCGGGACGAAAGAAAGGGGTCGCGAGTGTTTCCTTAGGATTCTCGCCGCCAGTCACACGCTTCTTTTCAGGCTTGAAAGACGAGGGCCATGTAATGAGAGTCACTGCCTACTCTTTGACGACGAAATGTACGCTCCTGTTCTTCTGCATACAGTCGTCACTGTGCTGGAAACAGACGGGACGATCCTTTCCATAGCTCGTCGTGTTGAGGTCGACTGACAGCCCTAAATCCTGAAGATAAAACTTCACATTCCTGGCACGAAGGTCACCCAACACCATGTTATAGGCGGCCGTTCCCACTTCGTCGCCACGGCCTTCGAGAAGCAGGCGCGTGACACCATCCTTCTGGAGTCGCTTCGCGTTGGCCTCCAACACCGGGAGCGCATCCGTCCGGAGAGAGGCTCGATCAAAGTCAAAGAGCACATCCATCAATGACCCTCCCGGTAGCCCGGTCGCATTACGGGCTGACAACTCCGCTCGCATGGACGGCCTTGTCCGTGAGGTCGTCACACCGAACTCTGGTGGTGGAATGTGTTTGATCACCGGCTCGTCGATCCGTTCCGTCCTGGCCATTTGCTCGTCACCGGCTCCAGATCCTGACTGGGTCGCACAGGCCTGCACAAGCAGGGAAGCCAATGCCAGCATTCCTATTAAAACGAACTCTGGTGCCTTTCGCATACGCTCTCCTTCTCCAGTTGAGGAAGTCTCATGAGATAAGCAAAGGGAGTGCCATCGAACCCCTCAATAGAGTCCGGAGGAGGCGGGCGTAGGCCCGGGTAGAACTATGCATATCATCAGTGCTTTTTCGATCGGCTCGCCCGTCGGTGAGGTGAATGACAGGAGGGATGAGAAAAGACCGTCCGACTTTGCCTATTTCAGAGCTTTTGCACTGCGCGGTTTGTACATAAATTGCCATCTTTGTCCCCGCCACAAAGATGTCTTTACCCGCGCACACGAAGATACGTCACCATTTAGACGTCACCGTTCCATAAAAGTAAAAGGTACCGATAAAAGGAAAAGGTACCGGGAGTCTTTTTGGTCCGGTGGTCGTTCTCCCGCACCTTTCGTCCCTCATCGCTGACGGTGTACCCTCAGTTCGTTGTCTCCTGCCTTCGTACCTGAGGTGCCATGCGCGCCATTCATCGGTTCGGCAAACAGCCCCGGTGACTTCGAACCAACCTCGGTCTCATTCAGGAACAGCTCGTGTTGAAGGCGGGGCTGGTCAGCGTCTATGTGACCAGGCTGGAGCAGGGGGAGCAGGAGCATGTGTGATTGCAAGACCTGATTTCATGTCGAGAACCTTGGAAGGCACCCGTTCCTCGTCGTGGGATATATATAATTGGAGTAATTTGCCTCTTGACCGACACATCCTCCTAATCGACTTTGAGAAGGCCGGGGCCAGCCTTGTCACTTTCTTTGAGGAGATCAGACAGGTTGCCTTCCCTCTGTCGGGCAATTCCTTGACACTCATCCTTGTGTCTAGAGGCCTGCCTTTCCGCGTTCGCACAATCCATGAACGCCTCAAAATTGGACCGCAAACCATAGGCACCATAGAACACCTCGAGATCTCTCAGCACTCTGCCCACGGTTGCCAAGAGCTTCGCTTCTTCTCGCTTGACCTGGCGCCGTAATCGAGATGCCTCAATTGCGCGATGCACGGCGAGCAGTAACGTTCCTTCCTCGACTGGTTTCACCAACATGTCATAGACCCCGGCGTTCATCGCCTGGGATATGAGATCCTGATCGTTCTTTTCGATTAAAAGCAGGACCGGACTCTCCGGGTGAACCTTCCGCACGGCTCGTACAAATGCGACGCCTTCGATTCGAGGCTGATGTCCGTCACAAATGATGGTGTCATACTCATTTGCCCGGATACGCTTCAGAGACGCCAGCGCGGAATCTACCGTCTCTATCTGCGCGTCAGGAAGCCTGAGGCGCAATATCGATGCCAGTGTGCTGAGGAGAATAGAATCGTCGTCAATGATGAGCACACGGGAGGTTCGCATTGTCATACTCCCAGGAGAAAGATCCTCAACCAGATACCCTTCGACGCCGTATACCCAATGTGTGCCGGATCGGCGAACCGTCCGCGGCAGCTCCCGTCGTTGCCGATTCCACCGAAGGTGCCAATCTCTTAAGCTGGTGGTCACACCCTTCCTCACCAGTCACGTTCCGCCTTTCTGCAGGCATTCCATGGCCCTCCGTGCATGCGAGCGAGGATGCGGCCGAGTCCTGTGCAGCGCGATCGTCATTGCGGCAGCCAACGGGTCTCATTATTATATGCTAACTTGCTTAGCGAGTTTCGGTGCAGAAAGTCATGCTGACATCACGGTACCCGAGGAGGATGACAGCCGAATGAGAATCTGGCCAGGGCGTCCTTATCCCCTAGGAGCAACGTGGGACGGCGAGGGAGTGAACTTCGCGCTGTTTTCTGAAAATGCCACGGCTGTGGAGCTTTGTCTGTTTGATGAACCTGACGCGACTCGGGAAGCTCATCGGATTCAGATCGAGGAATGCACCGATCACGTTTGGCACGTGTACCTGCCTGAGGTACGGCCCGGCCGGCATTATGGCTACCGCATCCATGGGCCTTATGAGCCGGAAGCCGGGCATCGGTTCAACCCTGCCAAGCTCTTGTTGGATCCCTATGCGAAGGCGATTGCAGGAACGATCGATTGGTCAGATGCGTTGTATGGTTACCGGATGGGTGACCCCAAGGCGGATCTCTCGCTCAACGAAGACGATGACGCCAGGTACATACCCAAATGTGTGGTGATCGACCAGGCTTTCACCTGGGGCGGAGACCAATTGTTGCGAACCCCTTGGGACCGGACGGTGATCTATGAACTGCATGTGAACGGGTTTACAGCCAGACATCCGGACATTCCGAAGAATTTGCGTGGCACCTATGCAGGCCTCGCGACGCCGGCAGTGATTGAGCATCTGCAGAATTTGGGTGTCACTGCCGTCGAGTTGTTGCCGGTCCATCATTTCATCCGCGACAAATACCTTGTCGACCGCGGTCTCACCAACTACTGGGGCTATAACTCGATTGGGTTCTTTGCTCCGGAAACTCACTATGCGACCACATCGGTTCGAGCGCAGCATGTGTGGGAGTTCAAGACGATGGTCAAGGCGCTCCACAGTGCCGGCATCGAAGTCATCCTCGACGTGGTGTACAACCACACGGGAGAAGGCAATCACCTGGGCCCGACGCTGTCGTTTCGCGGAATCGACAATGCGTCGTACTACCGACTGGTTTCCGACCAGCCGCGCTATTATCTGGACTACACCGGTTGTGGCAATACACTGAATGTCCGCCACCCTCGGGTCCTCCAGCTCATCATGGACAGCCTGCGATACTGGGTCCTGGAGATGCATGTGGATGGATTCCGATTCGATCTGGCCTCCACGCTGGCCAGAGAACTGCACGACGTGGACCGGCTCAGCGCTTTTTTCGACATCATTCATCAGGATCCGGTGCTCTCGCAGGTGAAACTGATCGCCGAACCGTGGGACTTAGGTGAAGGCGGGTACCAGGTCGGCAACTTTCCGGCCGGCTGGGCTGAGTGGAACGGAAGATATCGTGACACGATCCGGCGATACTGGAAAGGGGACGGAGGCCAAGTGGCGGAGTTGGCGTATCGACTGTCCGGGAGCAACGATCTCTATGAAGGAAGTGGCCGCCGGCCCCATGCGAGCATTAATTTCGTGACGGCGCATGACGGGTTCACCCTGCAGGATCTGGTTTCGTATCACCAGAAGCGCAACGAGGCCAACGGTGAAGGCAATCGTGACGGCACAGATGACAATCTCAGCTGGAATTGCGGGGTGGACGGACCGACTGCGAAACCTTCGATCGTTGCGCTACGAGAACGACAGAAGCGCAACATGTTAGCCACGTTGCTCTTGTCGCAAGGCGTACCGATGATCTGCGGCGGCGATGAGATGGGGCGGACGCAACGTGGCAACAACAACGCCTATTGCCAGGACAATGAGATCAGTTGGGTCGACTGGAATCTGAGCAAACCACAGCAGGCGCTCCTTGCCTTCACGAAGAGCCTCATCGCGCTGCGACAGCAACATCCCGTGTTCCGGCGCCGCCGATTCTTTCAAGGCCGCCGCATTCGTGGCGCGGAGGTCAAGGATATCTCCTGGCTGCGCCCGGACGGGAAAGAGATGACGGATGAAGACTGGGCAAAAGGGTATGTCCGCTGTCTCGGCGTACGGCTGGCAGGCCATGCCATCGAGGAGAAAGACTCGAAGGGGAGACCGGTTCTGGACGACACATTTCTGATGTTGCTCAATGCACACCACGAGCCACGGCCTTTCACGCTGCCCGCGCACAAGCGCGGTGTGCGGTGGCAGCCGGTGCTGGACACGGCCATATCCCCAGGTTACGAAAAGCCGGTTACCCTCATGAAAGGCGGGTTTCAGTACGATCTTGAAGCCCGGTCGCTCGCCGTGCTCCGATTACGACAAAAATCCTGATTCGACTTCCGAGGTGCTTTCTCACCGGCCCGAATCGTGAGGACCACATTGTAAGCCCACACTAGTTGTCCCCCTTCCTCCTGCCTTCTGAGAATTCGAGGCAATGCTCGGCTATTCAATGACACGGACTGCAAATCCTTAGCGCTGCCGAGGAGAGGCCTGGCGACATGGCGATGTGCCAGTTCCTTGAAGCAGGGAAGGGAGGCACGCCCTGCGACAATGGTACGGCAGTTCCATTTCGTTTCCGCCTCCACCACTTCGCGAATCACTTCTGGCCGATGAATCGCTGGGACCTCTTCAGTCGTGATGTCATGGAGCTGAGAAAAATAATTGTTCGGGAGTCCTTTTTTGGCGTGGGGAGCAGTGGAGGCATTGCTTGAACTTGCACCTTGCAGTCGGACAGTTCGCTCGGGCGGGAAAAACGTTTTCGGGAATCATTTGTGCCCCCCTTTCGCTGATCTCCAGTCGGGAGTGGGCTTTGCTCACAGGCTGCCCCGCGCTTCGGAGGCTCGCCGTCTTGAAAGGTTGAAGAGGTGAGAGGTCTGAGGTTGGAGGTGGGAGGAGAGGGGATAGAAGAAGGCTGAGGTTAAGATTGAGCCTGGAGGCGGCTCATGTGGCTCCTGATACTGCTTTTCCTGATTACCGCTCCGGCTTGGGCCGAATCCGGCTTCCGGGAGAAATACGAATGTGACTCCAACCTTTTTAATCCAGCCAAGCTGTTTTCGCCGGACAATCCGCTGAACCCCGCATAGAAGTACCCTCCGCCCGATAATACCCCCAACCCTGGGTACCGGTATGATCCTGGCAACCCCGCCAATCCAGCGAATCGGTACATTCCCAGCAACCCGTTCAATCCCGCGAATCAATACAACCCGCAGAATCCGCTAAACCCGGCCAATCGCTATGACCCCGGCACGCCCTTCCGACCGCTGAACCGCTCCCGCTGATTCAATGGCATATTACTTTCCCCTCTGCATGAGGAACCTCCGCATGAGGAAGTCCTCTTATCTTGACAGAAAAAGCATTTGCGTAACTCTGAGTAGCACACGAATCAACAGTTGGTTGTTCAATGAAGGAGGATCTATGTTTCAACGAACAGTATTCATTCTGATCGCCTGTTCCTTATTGGTATTGCAGACTGCCGGCATAGGAGCGGCCGCAAACCCGGACAATGGTCCTGGATGTGGTCTGGGAAAGCTCGCCTGGATGGATTATGGGAGCCAAAAACAAATTGCGCCTCAGGTTATGATGGCCACGACGAACGGCACCTTCGGCAGCCAAACCTTCGGGATCTCCTCCGGCACGTCAGGTTGTACCAACGACGGCGTGATTATGAAGAACAAGCACGTCAATCTGGCGAGCCGCGCGTTTGAGAGTCTGGCAGTAGAAATGGCTCAGGGGCGGGGCGAGCATCTCGCCTCCCTGGCCGCGTTACTGGGAGTTCCAGAGGAAGCCCAACCGGAATTTTTCGCGCTGGTTCAAGAGAAATACACAGTTTTAGTCGGGTCCGACGACACGACGGCGGTGACGATGCTGCAGGCGCTTCAGGCGGCCATGGCCGAACGTCCTGCCTTTGCCAAGGTGTCCTTTGTCAGCGAGGATCTGCAGAAGGAGATCCGATAACGAAGGGAACGCACCGGGACCCTTCTCCATATCTTGAGGGTCGGAACCAGATGTCTGGACCGCGTTCTGACCTGCTTGCGCTGTTTTCAGGCGGGGCGTAGCAACTGTCTCTACGGTCAAGGGCATACGATCTCATTCGTCCCCCAGCACGTCCGATGCTTCACCATGGCGTTGAGAATGGTGAGCAGCTTTCGCATACAGGCGGTGAGGGCCACCTTCTTGGCCTTTCCTGCGTCACACAGGCGTTGGTAGAAACTGCGAATGACGGGATTGCAGCGGGCCCCCACCAGGGCCACCATGTATTGCGTAGCCCGGACATGCGCGCGGCCGCCCCATACGGTGCGTTTGCCTCGGAGCGTCCCGCTATCGCGGTTCAGGGGGGCGACCCCAACGAGTGCGGCAATTTGCTTCCGGTTCAAGGTCCCCAACTCGGGGAGGTCCACAATCAGCGTCCGGGCGAGCCCTGGCCCCACCCCTGGCACCGTGCGTAGCCGATCGTCTTTCTCTCGCCAGATGGGACTCTTGCGAATGGCGTGGGCGAGCGCTCGCTCGGCCTGCGCCACCTCACGTTCGGGCCACGTGATGTGCGCGTTCAGGCGCTTGCGCACGAGGGGGGTGCGCTTCCGAGACGGTTTTTCTCCGCCGTCAGCATTTCGATGAGTTGGCGACGTCAGGCGAGAAGCGCGGCGAGCGCTTGCATCTGTTCATCCGGCAAGAGCCGGGGTACGGGACGGATGACTTCGGCGAAATGGCCGAAGATCTGCGCATCGAGGGGATCGGTCTTGGCCAGTTTCCCCGTCGCCTTGGCAAAGTCCCGCACCTGTCGAGGATTGGCGAGCACGACAGGCAACCGCGCCGCGACGAGCGCCCCGATGAGTGGCAACTCGAGACCACAGGTCGCGCCCAAGACGATCAAGGCAACCGGGAGGGCCCGCAGGCGCTAGACCACGTGGGCACGCCCCGTCTTATTATTGAGTACGACGAACCGTCCTTCGGGCCGCAGCGCAATATCCAACTGCGCCTTTGAGACATCAATACCGACAAACCATGGGGCAGGTGTCATGGTAGCCTCCCTTGGTGGCCCATCCTTGCATGATGCGGGCTTGTAAGCCGGTGCAACTGTTCGGGCTCATTCAGGATGAAGGCGTGATGACCCGGGCTACTCATCGGTCTCAGACGACCTCGGCTGGATCGGTCTATCACGCCCGCTTGGAGAATGATTCCCTCATTGAGACACGGGATTCAAGATACAAGGCTGGGCAAGGGTTGAAACCGTGACCTAAACCGTGACTGAGCTAATTGGGGAAATGGCTGGGGGACTAGGAATCGAACCTAGGTAGCCGGCTCCAAAGGCCGGCGTCCTACCGCTAGACGATCCCCCAGCGCGGTAC
>JAGXAR010000187.1 GCA_018971525.1 Nitrospirota bacterium | reverse complement strand
GGAGCATGGCGCCGGCGCGATCGATTGCATTCTGAAAGGGGAAGGCGAGGCGGTCGTGCCAGAGCTTCTGCAGGCCATCGAGCATGATCGCACGGCGATCGCACGGGTTCCCGGCGTGGTGTCTCGTTTCGGCTCAGGCCCGCCTCCGCGTTTTGCAGAACACCTTGATGCCATTAGTCCGGCACGGGACCTGTTGCGCCATCGTCGGAAATATTTCATCGGCGTGCTGGACCCCTGCGCCTCCATTGAATTCGCGCGCGGCTGCCCCTGGGATTGTTCCTTCTGCAGCGCCTGGACGTTCTATGGCCGGAGCTATCGCATGATCAGCCCGGACAAGATTGTGGAAGACTTGGCGCGGGTGCAAGAGCCGGGAATTTTCATCGTCGACGATGTGGCCTTTATCCAAGGTCAGCACGGCATGGCGATCGGAGAAGCGATTGCCAAGAAGGGAATCAAGAAGAAGTATTACCTGGAGACGCGCGGCGACGTGTTACTGCGAAACAAGGACGTGTTCAAATTCTGGAAGTCCATCGGCCTGGAATATATGTTCATCGGGGTCGAGGCCATCGATGAGGAAGGGCTGCTGAAACATCGCAAGCGCATCTCGCTGGGTAAGAATTTTGAGGCGTTGGAATTTGCCCGGTCACTCGGCATCACCGTCGCCATTAATTTAATTGCCGATCCTGACTGGGACAAGCAGCGATTCGAGGTCATCCGCCAGTGATGCCTCGAAGTTCCTGAAATCGTGAACATCAGCGTCAACACCCCCTACCCCGGGACGGAAACATGGTTGACGGAACCGCGTCAAATTCAAAGCCGCGATTATCGCCTCTTCGATATCCAACATGCCGTGCTGCCCACCACGCTCCCCTTGCCGGAGTTCTACGCAGAGTTAGTGAAGACCCAGCAAGTCTTGAACATGAAGCATTTAGGTTGGACGGCGTTACGGTCAACGGCCAAAATCGTCGCGGGACATCTGTTGCATGGACAGACGAATTTCTTGAAGATGCTGTGGAAATTCAACAGCGTCTACAATCCCGCGTTACAACTTGCCGACCACCAGCAAGCGGTGAAGTATGAGATGGCTCTCCCGCCCCCCTCTCGACAACGCGTCGCCCAGAGCTTGCTCTATATTCATCAAGCCAACGGTCGCCAAGGGCGCCACCTCGACGACTCGACGGAGCAGTTCGTGGAGGCGACGAGGATGGGGAGTTCCCAATAACAATGTATATGGTCATCCCTCCCTGCTCAAGGAGGAGAAAACATAGTGTGTGGGCCGACTCATTCATGTCACGGCTGAGTCAAGACACGGGACCTCGCTTTCCCTAAGAGGTGCATAGCCGCAATACGGACGATTTCAGTGAATCTGCCAGTACCATCACGTTCGATATCGTGTTCTGACCCGGAGGGTACGTACCTCAGCAAGGCCTCTCAACCCAAGGCTAGGGGAAATTCTTCACCTGCGACCGACCGCTGCTGTGCTCAGCGAAACATGTTGGTTTTTGCCAGGTCAAGAATCTCGTCGCCGCGGCCGTTGAGCACCGCCTTGATCATATAGAGACTGAACCCGATCATCTGGTCCAGCTCGATCGACGGCGGCATGGCGAGTTCCTGGCGGTTCACCAGCACTTCAACGAGAGCCGGGCCGTTATGATTGAACGCTTCGGCCAGCATGGGACGCACCTGCTCGGGCGTCTCGGCCGTCACACCGAGGAGCCCGGCCGCTTCGGCCATCTTTGCAAAGTCGGGATTGTGTAGTTCCGTGGCAAAATCCAGGAATCCCGCCGCCTTCATTTCAAGTTCCACGAAGCCAAGCGCATCGTTCCTGAAGACCACCAGCTTGACCGGCAATTGTAGTTGCCGAAGCGAAAGCAGATCGCCCATCAGCATGCCCAGCCCGCCGTCCCCCGACAACGTAATCACTTGACGATCAGGGTGGCTCAGCTGCGCTCCAATCGCTTGCGGCAGCGCATTGGCCATGGACCCGTGCGTGAAGGACCCCAGCAATCTCCGCTTGCCGTTCATCCTGAGGTACCGTGCCGCCCACAGCGTTGGCGTGCCGACATCGCAGGAGAAAATGGCGTCTTCCGCTGCAACCTCGTCGAGTACCCTGGCGACATATTGTGGGTGGATCGGCTTGCGTCCAGGCTCTCCCGAAGCCAGATCATCAAGCCCTTTCCGCGCATTTTGATAATGCTGGAGCGACTCCTTCAAATGGCTATCGTTACTATTCTGCGTAAGCTTGGGTGAAAGAGCCATGAGCGTGGTCTTCACATCACCGACCAGCCCCACATCCACTTTGGTCCGCCGGCCGATCTGCTCGCCCCGAATATCGATTTGGACGATCGTGGCTTGTGCCGGAAAGAACTGCTGATAGGGAAAGTCGGTGCCGAGCATCAGCAACGTCTCGCAGTTCATCATGGCATAGTATCCGGAGGCGAAGCCGAGCAGTCCGGTCATGCCGACATCGAAGGGATTGTCGTATTCGATGAATTCCTTGCCGCGCATCGCGTGAACGATCGGCGCCTGCAACTTGCCCGCCAGTTCCATCAATTGATCATGCGCGCCGGCGCAGCCGGCACCGCCGAGGATCGTGATCTTGCGCGCGCTGTTCAACAGGTCCGCCAATCGGCCAATCTCATCATCGGAAGGGCGCACACTCGGCGTTGCGGCCGCACATCGTAGGCGCGGTTCGCTCACCACAGCCGGTTGCAAGGCGAGGTCGCCGGGGATCACGAGCACGGAGACGCCACGACGCGCCACTGCGGTTTGCACTGCAATTTCGAGGAGGCGAGGGATTTGCTCAGGATGCGACACCATCTCGCAAAAATGGCTACACTCACGGAACAGATGCTCAGGATGGGTCTCTTGGAAGTACCCGCTGCCGATTTCTCGGCTGGGAATGTGCGCGGCGAGGGCCAGGACCGGCACCCGGCTCCGGTGGGCATCGTAGAGCCCGTTGATCAGATGAAGATTTCCCGGCCCACAGCTCCCCGCGCATACAGCCAGGTGCCCCGTCAGGTGTGCCTCGGCTCCGGCAGCAAAGGCAGCCGTCTCTTCGTGTCGTACGGAAACCCACCGGATATCATCCCTTTTGCGAATGGAATCCGTGATGCCATTGAGAGAGTCGCCGGCGACTCCATACATTCTCTTCACCCCAGCGAGTGCCAGCGTTTCGACGATGAGCGCCGCCACCGTTTTCTTGCTCATGGGTAGGTTCCTTTCTAGGC
>JAGXAR010000186.1 GCA_018971525.1 Nitrospirota bacterium | reverse complement strand
GGTCCTCGCCGAATGCCAGAGTGGCCTGTAAAAGGATGCACCCGACAAGAACTTGACACATGCGCGGCTTCATTCTCTTAGATTGACCTCCCAAGTTCCTTGCGCACCCTGCTCCCACTCCCGAACCCACATTTTGATCGTCTCGTACTTGGCGGTTGTGCTGCGCTTCATCTCACCAACGGACTTCCCGTTCTTCCAAAGACGAAAGCATTCCTCCTTGGACTTGTCGCCTTGCGGCATGACTCCTCCACGACCTACTTCTGCTTGGCGATGACCTGGTCTTTGATCTTGTCGTATGTGGCCTGCGGAAGGATCTTCTTCTGGACCAGCTCGTCCTTCCGCTTGTAAGGACGCCCCTTGATCATTTTCTCGGAGTAAGCCTCGCCAATGCCCGGCAAGGCCTTGAGCTGGTCCGCACTGGCAGTATTTATGTCGAGGAGTTCGGCTTTCTCTGCTGCCAAGACTGATGGAATCGTCCAGTGTTGGCCCAGGGATGAACCAAAAGGAGGTGCCGTCAACGGCCCAACCGCCAGAAGGCTTGCACACATTACCCCGCCGAGAAGGCCCAGCATTCGCGTGAACATCTATCCCTCCCTATGTGAGCTGACCCAGAAACGACTACGGAGGATAGCTTAGTCTTGAGGACCGCACAAGTCACTGGAAACAATGGCTGATTTCCGCTGAAACTTTTCCAGCCAGGCCTGCCCAATAAGCCGCTTGACAGCCTGCCTTCTGAGAATGTATCCATTGGATACATGACCCCAGCCGAACTGAAACCAGCCAGGACAGCCCTCGCATTGACGCAACAGCAACTGGCCGACGAGTTGCGGCTCAAGCGCCTGGCGGTCACCCGGTATGAGGGAGGGGCCCGCCGCATTCCTGGTCTTGTGGACGTAACGATCAGACTGCTCACCACTCCGACACGGATTCCCCTGGTCGGCACAGTTGCCGCAGGCGATCCCCTAGAAGTGTTTCCCCAAACGGACGTGGAGATGGTGGAGGTTCCCGCTGGCATGGTGGGTCGTGGCGAGACCTTCGCGCTTCGCGTGAAGGGCACGTCGATGCGCGATGAGGGAATCTTCCCTGGAGACGTTGTGGTGGTGCAGAGGCAGTCGACGGCTCGTAACGGGCAGACGGTAATCGCGATCGTCAACGGAGAGGCGACCATCAAAATTTATCATCGCAAAGCTGGAATGGTGGAGCTGCATCCCGCCAACGACACGATGAAGCCCATCGTGGTGAAACCTACAGACACCTTGCACATTGCAGGAATCGTCGTGGGTGTGATCCGTCATCTAAGGAAGTAGTCGATCCCGTAAGCCGGTTGTATGGATCGTCAGATTGTCTGCTTCGCCGTTCCGTCGTTTGAGCTTGCTCTGGCCCGGCTACACGATCCCACACTATGTAGTCGGCCCCTTGCGATCGCGCTCCTGAACACCGCTCGTGCGCTCCTGCGCGAGGTGTCGGCAGAAGCCAAACAAGAGGGGCTCGCGGTCGGCATGTCGCTCGATCACGCTCGGCGGATCTGTCCCTCTCTGCATATCCTATCCCCTAACCCGTCTCGCGTCCGCACCGCGGAGGGTTCACTGCTCCGTGTCGTGACTCGCTATGCGCCAGTGTGGGAACCCTCACAACCGGGATCGTTCTTGATGGATGTCTCCGGAACCGGACGACTGTTCGGTCCGGCGTACGACGTAGCGGCGAAAGTCCAGCAGACCGTGCTTGCGCAGTACAACCTCGACGGTGTCGCCGGAGTAGGAAGCAACAAACTCATCGCTCAGACAGCCGCCACATTGATTGCACCATCCGAGTTGTACGATGTCCGGCCTGGATCTGAGCAGGTCTTCATGTCGCCACTGTCCGTCCGCACGCTGCCCGGTCTGCATCAACCCTGTATGCGGAAGGTGCTGGAGCGGCTGGATGATCTCAACCTCTGCACCTTGGGCGAAGTCGCCGAAAGTCCACTCGACGCACTGGAAGTCGCGTTAGGCGACTATGCGGGGCAACTTTCACGGTGGGCACACGGCATTGATTCGGTGCCGGTGCTCCCGCCAACCGCGCAACCCAGCCTCGAAGAGACAGTGTGGCTCGATCCGGACGAGATCGATGACTCGGTACTGATGGGACGTTTGTTGGACGCGCTCCAACGGCTCTGCCGGACGCTGCGGAGTCAGCGGCGAGTCTGCGGAAGTTTCGCCCTTGCGATCCGCTATAGCGACCAGCTCGAAGTGACGAAGCAGGAACGGATCAACCCCGAGACCTGTTGGGAATGTGACCTCTCGCCGATCGTCTCAGCCCTCTTTCGGAAGTGCGTGCGTCGCCGAATTCGGCTCCGAGCCATGACGCTGAGCATGACCGGCCTGACGGCCTATGCCGAACAAGTCTCCCTCTTCGCTGAGCGGCCATCTCGCGAACACAAGCGGCGTGCGCGAGCACAAGCCCTTGCCGTGGCTCTCGACCAGCTCCAGGCCCGGTTCGGAGAGCAGGCGATTCACTATGGGAGGAATCATTGAGTGCCGGCCACCTTCGTGCACCTGCATACCCATTCGCTCTATTCCCCCATGCAAGGGGTCCCCACCCTGGAGGCGCTCTGCGAGGCGGTGCGCGCCCAAGGCCAGGACCGGCTCGCCCTCACGGACACGAACGGGCTGTATGGCGCCATCCGGTTCCTCGATGTGGCGCGGGACGCAGGCCTCAAGCCCATCATCGGCGCGGAACTGGTTCACGAGGCGCGGCGGGCGGTGCTGCTCTCGAAGACCTCGAGCGGCTACGCCAACCTGTGCCGGATCCTCTCGGCTCGCCACTGTGATGAGGCCTTCGATTTCATCTCCACGGTCGCCAGGCATCGCGCCGGGTTGGTGATCCTCTCGGATGATTGTGCCGCTCTGACCGCCTGGAGGCAGGATTCGGACGAAGACCTCTATGTGGAGCTGACGCCCGGCCCCACGATGCACGAGGCGGTCGCGTTCAGCCGGCAGAGCGGGCTTCCACCGGTCGCGACCATGCGGGCCTTCTTCCTTCGCCCAGCCGACTACCATGCGCACCGGCTGCTTCGTGCCATTGCCGAGAATACGACCTTGTCTCGGCTCCGTGCTGATCAATGCTGTGCGCCATTGCACTGGCTCATGCCGGAGGCGGTCCTGGCCCGCTACTTCCCCCATGTCCCTGCGGCGCTCACCAATACATGTCTCCTCGCGGACGCCTGCCATACCGACTGGGACTTCAAGGAGGCCATCTTCCCCGCCTTT
>JAGXAR010000077.1 GCA_018971525.1 Nitrospirota bacterium | reverse complement strand
GCCTTGGATTGAGAAGTCGTGTTGTCGCTTTGTAGCGACGATGAGGGCGTGGGCAAGGAGCTGAGAGGTAAAGAGCCGGATGGAGAAGGTTCGACGGACGCGACGGGAGCGCTCTGTGGTTTTCGAATCAGTCGGTGTGGCTTGCGAGCAGAAATTTGAGCGCCCTTCTTCTCCAGGGATTTCGTTGGGTATGGAAGAGTGGAGGCCATGTTCTCGATGAGCCGCCCTTGAGTGCCTGTTCCGCTGATTTCCTGGCTGACAGGCCCTGTCAGCTGCTGGGCGGAGACGGACGGCAAAGGCTGAAGCAGTGACATGAGAACTGTCATGAGGCCCAATGAGATCGGGTACGTTACGATGAGATGCCGGCGTATCGTTCGGTCCATTATTTCCTCCGTATCGCTCAACCCGCCACCGAGCGAATCAATTGAGGTGCATTCGTCGCCAAGTAAGAGCGGCAATCCAATCAAAGGATGCCCTGGTTTGGATATTAACTGCCAGTGGCCTGGGGAGTGGGCTGAGCAAGAGCAATGCCCCGGTTAGCACATGCGATCAATCGACTCTTAAATCTCAAAGCAATTCGTTAAAACAATAGCTTGAAGTATCCACCTGCCAGAGCTTCCAAGTAATCGGGGAGGGCGATAAGTGTATGCTGGGAAGGCAACATCCTGAGATTTTGAGCATTTGAAGTTAATATTTCAGTACTTTGCGCAACACATTGGTATTCAATACATATTGCATATTACTTATGGGCCTATTACTTACGAGTGAGGCTGATAAACCGGCTTAACCCGGTTATTTGAGTTTCAGGGGTGCCAGATGTCATTTTGCCCGGATTAAGACCTGGGAGACTGGGAAGTTAGAAGGCAGGCGGCGAGCATTCGCGTAGGATAAAACAAATCTGCGCTGGTAGTCAGTCAAGGAAAAGGCGTATCCATCTTCTTCACTGTCTCGTCGGTAGCGAATGGGATTGCCGGGTAGATCTAGGTCCGGTGGATGCATCCGAGGCTTTCTTGTCTATCTCATCTCATATTCTTGGTGCATCTGAGGGGCTGTTTGAGGAAACGCGTGATGTCAGAGGGGTTGAGAATAAGAATGAGAATGAGAAAGTGAGATTGAACATGTTCTGCCAACACGGGAAAGTTCCTGAGGCCGAACTCACTCGATTTCGTTGACGGAATCGCAACGTTCTGCCATTCTGATCGAAACCAACGGAGGGGATTCATGCCTCAAGCGAAAGAGCGAAAGATTGCGGTAGTGGGCCTTGGCTACGTGGGCCTACCAATCGCTGTCGCATTCGGGAAGCGGAAGCGAGTGATCGGTTTTGATATCAACAAGACAAAGATCGCGGAGTTACAGAAAGGCCTCGACCGTACCGGTGAGGTGTCTTCTGCGGACCTGAAATCATCAGATGTTCAATATACATTTCAGCCCCGCGACCTCAAAGCGGCAGATTTCATCATCGTGGCCGTTCCCACGCCGATTAATGAGGCCCTTCAGCCGGATTTGACGGCTCTTCGTAAATCCTCCGAACTGATCGGTGCCAATCTCTCGCCCGGATCGATTGTGGTCTTCGAGTCGACGGTCTACCCTGGAGCCACTGAGGAAGTGTGCCAGCCTATTCTCGAACAGGCCTCCGGGATGAAGTGTGGAGTGGATTTTCAACTCGGGTATTCCCCTGAGCGTATCAATCCGGGCGATAAGGAACATACGCTGGAAAAAATCATCAAGGTCGTGTCAGCCCAAGATGACGCGTCGCTGGAGATTGTCGCCCACACCTACGAACTCGTGGTCAAGGCGGGGATTCATCGGGCTCCCAGCATCAAGGTCGCGGAAGCGGCGAAGGTGATCGAAAATACCCAGCGGGATCTGAATATCGCGCTGATGAATGAGTTAGCGCTCATTTTTCATCGCCTTGGAATTGATACCAGGTCTGTTCTCGATGCGGCGGGAACTAAATGGAACTTCCTGAAATTTTCCCCGGGACTCGTCGGCGGACATTGTATTGGGGTGGACCCCTATTATCTCACCGCGAAGGCTGAATCGGTCGGCTATCATCCGCAAGTGATTTTGGCTGGTCGGCGCATCAATAACGAGATGGGAAAGTTCGTCGCGGAACAAACGATGAAGTTGCTCGGTCAACTTCCCCGGCCAGTCAAGGAGCTCAAGGTGGCCGTCTTGGGGCTCACATTTAAAGAGAATGTGCCTGATCTGCGCAATAGTAAGGTGCCTGATATCATTCAGGAGTTGCGTGAGTATGGGGTTCAAGTGTTGGTGCATGATCCGATCGCAGAACCGAAAGAGGCGGTCGAAGAATACGGCATACATTTGAGCAAGTGGGACGATCTCAGAGATATCGACGGAATTATTGTGGCGGTAGCGCATCGTGAATTTGCAGATATGGGGTTGCAGAAGCTGCTCAAGCCTCTCCGCAATCAGCGGGAGGGTGTGGTCATTGATGTGAAATGTCTGCTCGATCAGGCGAAACTGCCTAAGACACTCAAGTACTGGCGTCTATAAATACCGGATGCTGGAGCGGTCCTTTTTATATGAGTGAACCTTCGCTCTTCTTCCGCAGGAGTCACGATGGCAATTGTTCATGAGGAAGGCGCACTGGATCAAAACCCAAACACGAGCTATGCCGCCTATCTACATATGGACAAGGCCATTCTATTACTACACAACTTATGGTAGTTGTTATAGACTACAGCTGGCATCAAAGTTCCACTCGAGTTTACGTTCAGACTTTTTCTGCTGACCTCGTGGGCTATGAATACATTCTGCGCTAGAACTACTAATCGGTACCGTACCATCGTGAGAGGCGCCTCCTTTACAGCCTTGGTTCTTCTTGCCGGCTGTGCCTATTTCAGCTCTCCCGACGTCAAGCGTGGCGACCAACAACTGGCTGCAGGGAATTGGGAGGAAGCCAGTCTCGCCTATAAGCAAGCTCTGAAGGATGATCCCTTCAATCCCACATTACAGGACAAATACACCATGGCTCGAGAACGGGCTGCGGCGGCGTATGAGGAGCGAGGACGGGCGTATCTCAAAGAACATCAGCCTGACCTCGCGATGGAACAGTTTAAGCGGGCACTCACCATCGAACCGTCCAATTCCGAGCATCAGTCGGGGTTGCTTGAAGCGCTTCGCTTGAAAGATGCCCGCGGCCAGAATCGAGAGGCAGATCGCCTCGCCCAGCTCGGCCGGGCCGACGAGGCCATGGAAGCCTATGCCAGAGCGGCTGAGCTGGATCCCTCGTTCCAGGAACCCCTCAAGAGCATCTCAAGACTCACCGAGGAGCAGCAGGCGCTGAACCGTGACGACCGGCGGAAGCAACCGGTGACACTTCGGTTTCGCAATGCCGGGCTAAAAGAAGTCTTGGAAGGGATTGGAAAGGCCGGAGGGATCAATCTCATTTTTGACAAGGATGTTCGAAATGACCCCGTGACCATTAGCATTCAGGATACGCCATTCGAAGAGGCCTTCAATCTCATTCTCAACAGCAATAGCCTGTTCGCCCAGACCGTGTCCCCGGGCGTCATGATTGTCAGCCCCAATACCAAGCAGAAGCAGGAACAGTATCAAGATCTGATGGTTCGGACGTTCTACCTGTCCAACGCGAAAGCGAAAGACATGCTGGTGTTGTTGAAGAGCATGCTCGATTCCAAACGGATGCATGCCAATGAACAATTGAACACGATTGTCATCCGGGACCAACCGGAAAAACTGGAGATGGCTGAAAAGATCATCCTGGCCAATGATCGGCTGGATTCCGAGGTGATTTTTGATGTTGAGATTCTCGAAGTCGATCGCACGACAAATCAGACCTATGGTCTGACTTATCCCAAGCAAATCGCAGGCGCCATTGCCCCTCCGGGGTTTACGGGAATCATCGACGGAGCCATCGCACAGCAGTTCACGCGCGGCCAACTCACTGACCTTGGGGGGGACAACTATCTCTTTAAGCTTCCGACCAACGTGCAGTTGGACTTCTTTAAGCAAATTACCGATGCAAAGACTCTCGCGTCGCCAAAGATTCGCGTGGTCAACAACAAGAAGGCGGAGATTAACATCGGGAACAAGCAGCCGATCCTGCTTTCCACAACGAATGTCTTGCCGGGGCAAGCGGCAACAGGAGCCGTGCCGACGACCTCGACGGTGACCTCGATCGAATTCCGCGACACCGGAGTCAAATTGACCGTTGAGCCTTCCATCCATCTGGGGGATGAACTGTCCCTCAAGATGAAGATTGATGTCATTAGTCTTGGCCAGCCAGTGACGCTCCAAGCCAATCCCCCCATTACCCAGTTTACGTTCGGTAATCGGTCGGCGGAAACCATGCTCAATGTCAGAGATGGCGAAACCATTGTGTTGGGAGGGCTGATCCAGGAACAGGACCAAAAAATCCGCACCACGATCCCATGGATCGGTGATCTCCCCTTCATCGGCAATCTCCTGAGTTCCTTTCAAACCCAACGGGTCACCACCGAGGTGATCCTGACGATCACGCCGCACATCATTCAAGGCATGACTCCTCCCGTGCTCAGTAAGCAGGTGTTCTGGTCGGGGACTGATTCAACCTATGCCACGAGCCCGCTGTATTCCCCAAAGGGGAAGAAGATTTCCATGATGGGAGGTGGAGTGTCCGGTGCGGGGTTCTCATCGTTGGGAGGGACTGCAAAAGGGGGAATGGCAGGGAAGGCCTCTGCAGCGTCACTCACCCCATTGGCTTCGGCAGGGGCAGTCGCCTCGATCAGGCCGGACGAGTCGGTAATCAAAATGGGAAAAGAATTTACGCTCGCCATCAATGATGAACGTCTTCATCCAACGGGGGAAGGCATATTCCAGCTGCAATATGATCCAAAGGTGCTGGAATTCAGAACGTTGCTGAACGGTGAAGTCATACGGGCAGACGGCACAGGTGAGCAGGCATCCAGCAGTCCGGAGACGCAAGCGGGTACGGTGACCTTCAAAGTTGCGCCATCAGCGAGGCAGGCAGGTGGTCGGACCGTCACGGTCACCTTCTACGCCAAGGCGCCTGGTGTGTCGCCTGTGCGGGTGGCGTTGGTGGATTCCTCCGCGGAATCATCCACGGCATCGTCCCAAGAAGGAAAAGGTATCGTGAGGGTGCGGTGAAAGAGTCAGGCGTGACCCTCTTGGAACTCCTGATCACGCTGACAATTGTGGTGGTCCTCGCCTCCGTCGCTATGCCGCTCAGTCGCCTGTCCGCGAAACGGACTCACGAAATAGAACTGCGGCAGCATTTGAGAATCATGCGGGCTGCCATCGACACCTTTAAGCTGGAGTGGAATCGCGATGGCGACACATTATTGGGGCCAACCTGCGTGAAGAACAAGCTCACCTGCAAAGACGTGACGAGCATTTACGGATATCCGAAGTCGCTCGATATGCTGTTGGGGATCAAGCTCACCAGTGAAGAGGCCACGGTCAGAGGCACACCGACGAGGCGCTATCTGAGGAGTCTTCCTCTTGATCCCTTGACCGGCAAGGCCGATTGGTTGTTCCGATGTTATAAAGATGCGCCGAACGCATCAAGCTGGTGTGGGGATGACGTCTATGACGTGATGACTCGAAGTGAGGACAAGGCGTTAGATGGGACGAAGTATCGAGATTGGTAAGCGTGGAGCATGGGGACCAGATGGTTTCACCCTGATCGAGCTGATGATCGTCGTATCGATCATCGGCATTCTCGCCACCCTGGCGGTGCCCTCGTACCAATCGTCGGTTGTGAAAGCCAAAGAGGCTGTCCTGCGTCAGGATCTCTCGACACTCCGTGATGTGCTGGATCAGCACAAGGCAGACCAGGGAAAGTATCCTCCGTCTCTGTTAGCATTGGTGGACGCCGGGTATTTGCGGGGGATTCCGAAGGATCCCTTCACCGGTGCGACGACCACGTGGCAAGAGATTCTGGATCCTGTCGAGAAAGGCGTGATCGATGTCTTTTCAGGGGCCGAGTTCGTGGGGAGCGACGGCACACCGTATAATCGTTGGTAGCGATATCCATGCCCAATGGTAATTCCGGCATGACAAAAACTTCAGCTCAAATGACTCGCGCATACCTTCGGACAGTTCGAGTCGGAGCCCTGTGTGCAGTCGGCTTCGCGTCAGTTTTGTCTGCAGGATGCGGCGAACTCGAGCCGATGCGTGAGCCGGAAGTGGTCGATCTTGAGCTCACCACAGACACCCTAAAAGCGTCGATGCGAGATGCGCAGCGGACGGTGGCGGAGTTGCGGGCTGACCTTGAGGCGCGGCGCAGGGAACTGGCAGAAGCGCAGGTCGCTCGAGCGCAGCTTGAAGGACGGGTTAGGGAAGCGGAACGGCGGGTCATCGAAGCACGGCAGGTGATCGAGTTGCAACGGGAAGAACTGGCCGCAGCCCGGACGGAGCGGGAGCGTCTGTCCCGAAGCAGTCTTCAATTGCAAGGCCAGATGAAGCAGCTTCAGAAGCAATTCTCAAAAAAGGGGAAAGCGGACCCTGCTAACGACGGGTTGGCGGCGGCCCCGCTACCGTCCAGCAGTGGGACGTCCAAGGGCCAGAAGGCGATGCAGGTTCCCGCACAACGAAATCAGCCTTCAGAATTTCTGGAGACGCCTCAGATGGTGGCGACCCCGGCTGCTGTGAGGCAGGCGCCGGCCGGCCGTGAGCCCTCTTCAGAGGTTGAGCGTCAGAGGACTCCAACGAAAAATGTGTCTGTGAAGCGCGGTGATACGCTCTGGAGCATCGCGCAGAAATATCGCGTCAATGTGGAACATCTGCGGGCGCTCAATCAACTGACCGACAACAGGATTGTGATTGGCCAGGCTCTGTGGTTACCGGATGAGCGGTCCATGTCGGGGGTCAGTGCTGACAAGGTCGCGTCGACACCGTAAGTCTACATTGCTGTTATCCGCCTGACCTGCGTGCACGTCTTACCATGCCTGTATTTGCCTACAGAGTGGCCCGTCCTGATGGCTCAACTCTCGATGGACAGATTGAGGGGGAGGAGGAACACCTCGTCCGGGCTAAACTGGAGGGTCAGGGTTTTCTCATCTTTCGGTTGCAGCGACGGGGTGCGGCCGCAGCCGGTTTTGGTCTGGGGGGGCACGCGTTTGGAAAGCTCCCTCTTCGGGAATTCCTGGTGTTCAATCAAGAGCTGCTCGCCCTCTTGAAAGCCGGTCTTCCCGTATTGCGGGTGTGGGATCTCTTGATCGAGCGAGCCAACCATACTGGATTTCAGCAGGCGTTGCGGACGGTCCGACAAGATATTCGTGGCGGGGCGTCGGCTTCGGAAGCGCTGGCAAAACACCCGATCCATTTTTCCGAATTGTATATTGCGACGATCAAGGCCGGAGAGCAGTCGGGAAATTTGGCCGAGGTGTTGCAGCGGTTCATTGCGTATTTAAAATTGATGATCGGGCTGCGTCAGAAGGTGTCCAAAGCGCTTGCGTATCCGGCGTTCCTCGTGCTTGTCGGCATTGCCGTCATCGGGTTTCTTTTGAGTTACGTCGTGCCGACGTTCGTTTCCGTCTATGCGGAGACATCGAAATCCTTACCGGCTGCCACGCAATTGTTGCTTGATTTGGTGACGGGGGGCCAAGCGTATGTTCTGCCTGGAATCGTGGGGCTTATCGTTCTTGGGCTCGCAGGTCGTGCGTACTATGCGACGCCGGCCGGGCGGCTTGCCGTGGATCGACTGTTATTGAGCCTGCCCGCCTTGGGATCGATTTTCGTGAAGCATTATACGGTCCAGCTCACGCGCACACTCGCGACGATCCTCGCCGGAGGCACCCCGCTTGTGGAGGCGTTGTCTATTGCACGGGGCGCCATCTCCAATCGGTATGTATCGGTCGGAGTCGCGGGTGCGGTCGAGGAAATTCGAGAAGGGACGACCCTGGCGGCCGCACTGGATCGCCCCAAAGTATTCCCCAAATTGGCGGTGGAGATGCTGTCGGTCGGGGAGGAAACCGGATCGTTGCCCACGATGTTGCATGACGTGGCTGAATTTTACGAAGGAGACCTGGACCTCCGGCTTACGCAATTGACCACGTGGATTGAACCGGTACTGTTACTGATAATGGGGGTCTTAGTGGGTGCGATCGTCATCATCATGTATCTGCCGGTGTTTCAAATGGCTGGAGCTGTATAGCGCTGAGTGCCGTTATCGCGCGATCCGGCGTGGGCTCGCGTGTCGAGGAGTGAATAGAAAACTATGGCACGAACTGTGACGCGACCGACGCTGACGGATGTTCTCGTGCGGCAGGGGGTACTGCCGAAACAGACTCTCGACCAAATGCTCATCCGCCTGGGCGGTGTGACGGCAGCCCTCGGCCAGACCTTGGTGAGTGAGGGGATTCTCTCTGAAGAGCAGCTGGCTCGTGCGCTGGCAGCCCAGTTTGACTTGCCCTGTGATCTTCTGACGGAGTTCCGGGTCGATCAGTCGTTCTATGACTCCATGTCGGTGAAACTCATGCAGCGGCATCCGTTCATACCGGTTGCTGAGCATCAAGGCCGCCTGACCATAGCCATCCCCGATCCGCAGAATCTCCTGGCATTGGATGAGTTGGAGCTACTCTTGGGGCGTCCGTTGGACCTGGTGGTGAGCCCGAGAAGCGCGATTCTGGCGGTCTTGGGGCGCAGTGAGGGCTCCAGTCACGCCCTTCGGGAACTTGAGGCCGAGTATCGATCCGTGCTGGTGAAGGAGGACGAGCGGGGAGAGGAAGTCCTCACGATCGATCACGCGGGAGAAGATCAAAGTCCTGCGGTCAAACTGCTGGATTCGATCCTCCTGAGCGCGATGCAGCGTCGGGCCAGCGATATCCACATTGAAGCCGCCGATCGTGCCACCAAGGTGAAATTGCGGGTTGACGGGATTCTGGTTCCGGCGATGGAGCCGCTCGATATCCGTCTCCATGCGCCCTTGGTTTCGCGGCTGAAAGTCATGTCGGATCTGGACATCGCCGAGCGGCGGGTACCGCAAGATGGAAGCTTTCGGATGCGTCTGGAGCGAAAGACCGTCGATTTCCGTGTCTCGATCCTCCCGAGTGTGTTCGGTGAATCAGTCGTTATTCGTATTCTCGATCGCGAGGCGATCTCAACGGGTGTGTCGACGTTGCGGTTGGAACGACTCGGGTTCAATGAGGAAGATCTCAAGCGTTTTCGGCGGGCGATCACGCGGCCCTACGGCATGGTGCTGGTGACCGGTCCGACCGGAAGTGGAAAAACGACGACGCTGTACGCGGCGATTACGGAGATGAATATCAAGGAAGACAAGCTGATCACGATCGAAGATCCGGTCGAGTATCAGCTGTCGGGGGTCGTGCAAATTCCCGTGAATGAGAAGAAAGGCCTGACCTTCGCGCGAGGGCTCCGATCCATCTTGCGTCATGACCCTGACAAGATCATGGTCGGCGAGATTCGCGATGGAGAGACCGCTCAAATCGCCATCCAATCGTCGCTCACCGGCCACTTGGTCTTGACGACGGTGCACGCAAACAACGTGTTCGATGTCATCGGACGATTTGCCTCAATGGGAATCGATGCCTACAACTTTTTGGCTGCGTTGAACTGTGTGTTGGCGCAGCGGCTTGTTCGAATGGTGTGTCTCTCTTGTCGAGTGGCCGTCAAGCTCGACAAAGCGCTGGCGGAAGAATCCGGCCTCGATTTCGAGGAATATCAGGATGTCCCGTTTTATGAAGGAAAGGGATGCCAGGAGTGTCTTGGCACCGGGTATCGCGGACGAAAATGCATCACGGAATTTCTGGATTTGAACGATGAAATCAAAGAAATGATTCTTGCCGAGCGTCCCTTGTCCGAGATCCGCTATCGCGCGGTGACCGGCGGGATGATCACGTTGCGGCAGTCCGCACTCAGAAAGGTGCTGGAAGGGTCCACTACCTTGCACGAGATCAATCGAGTGACGTTTAGCGAGGAAGGGTAAGTGATGTGGGGGCTTAACGCGAGTCGTCCGCGGCAGTGCCTGAAAATCGGAGCGCAGGCCCTAGCCTGGGGGGAGGCCGTCCGAACCTGGCGGGGGCATTATCGCTACCGCTGTGTCCTCTCGCCGACACCGGCTGGAGCCATCAAGCTGTCCCCTATGGATCTGAATCTGACAGACATGCCTGCGGTAGAAAGTCGCCTTCGAGTGCTGGCGGGACCAAGCAGAAGCCTGCGGTTCGCAGGGCGTGTGTGGCTGTCTGACGTTCCGCGCCCGATCGTGTTGCTATTGTCGGATCTGTCGGTGCGCGCGACCGTGTTGCAATTGGAACAGCTCCCGGCGCAGGTGGAAGAGCAAGAGGCGCTGATTCGCTGGCGCCTGGGGCAGGAACAGCTGTTGTCCTTGGCCGGGGCCAAAATCGTCTGGCAGGGGTTTCCCTCACATGGGGCAGAAAACGAGCGTTCGCAGGCGATCCTTGTCGTCGCGATTCAAGAAGCCATCTTGAAGCAATACGAATCCCTGTGTGAATCGGCCGGGTTGCTTCCGCAGGAAGTCGGTGTGACCAGCTTTCGTCTGTTTAATCTCTGGCTGAAAACGGCCGGGGGGAGGAAACGGTTGGGCCGTGATTTGCTCTGGGTCAATGTATCGGACGGCGGGTTGACCTGCTTCATCATGCATGAAGGCCGATTGGTTTTTGTTCGGACCAAGCTGTTGAGCGCAGAGGGTCTACAGGATGAAAAAGACCCTGGTGGAGACCTGGTCGACAAGATTATCGAGGAATGTGCCGCGTCCCTTCGTGCCTGCCGCGAGCATCATCCTGGCCTGAACGTTCCTGAGATTGTCCTCGCCGGCGATAGCCCATTCCCGACGCTTGAACAGGCACTGAACAGCGAACTCGGCCTGTCGACTGCGAGACTGGATTGGGAAGCTGTCGAACGGTTGGGGTGGACTCATGACGGGGGGAGTACGTCATGGGCGACGCTCCCTGTCGTGGCGGGGGTGATGTAAACGATGATACCCGGACGGACATTCCTTCGTGCGCTCGCCGCCTGGGTGAACGATTTCCCGGTGAAGCCGGGAGGGGCACGGTATTTTCAGATCGAACTGAGTAGCCGATACCGCTGGTATGTCGCGCCTGCTCGCCTGGTGCTGGTTGCGCTAAGCGGGGTCATAGGAGGCTTAATCCTCTGGAGCGTGAGCCAGACCGTGATGACTATGCGCGACCGGCAGAACGTGCAAGCACGCCTCGATCATGTTCTCATGCAAGACCATCAACTCCTTGCCGAGGCCCAACAGGAAGGCATTGATCTCTCGGGGCCCTCACTGCAACAGTTACCGGCTGAGGTGAGCTTGGCGAACCAGTTGCTCACAAAACGGCATTTTTCCTGGACGCAGTTTCTATCCGCTCTTGAAGCTGCAATCCCCCGACATGTGTCGATTAAGAGCATACGCCTGGATCCCGGGAGCGCGTTCATCCACATGACAGGGTTGGCTGTGACGGTCGAAGATGTGACGGCGTTGACGGTCACCTTGCAAGACCACGCCGTCTTCCGCGATCCTGTGCTGGGACAGCATCGGATGGGGCCGGATGGCTTGGTTGAGTTCGACCTCACGCTGCGTTATCGGCAGCCGGATGTGTAGAGCGACATGATGAATTTCATCCTCCAGCAGTTGCGAAAACCCTACGGGATCTTGATCCCATGGCTCGCGTTGGTGTTACTGCTGGCCGGAGTCTTGTGGGCGGTCTGCGCTGTTGGGATTGGCGGGGCCGAGCAGAGTCGGGCGAAATTGGAGTTGGAATGGAATCACGCGCGTCAAGAATTCACACACCATAAGGAGGCTCATCAAACGTGGAAGGATCTTGCGCAGGTCTGGTTGGCCTTACCGGTTGAACGGGATTTTGCTCCCTTGGCGCTGGGCATTACTGAGGAGGCGAAGCGCGATCGTGTAACCCTCCCTGCGCTCTCGTACAAGACTGAGGCCACGCCGGTGGCCAACACAAGTAAGGGTGTGTTGCAGGGCACGATGACCGGTCGCTACGAGGATCTTCGCCGGTTTCTCTATGACGTGGAGACGGCCGAGGAGCTGGTGTACATCGAGGACTTGGAGCTTGTGCGCTCAGGCGCTCAGCCGGATCAGACATTGACCTTCAACATTAAAATTGCCACGTACCTTCGTGGTGAGCCTGGTAAGGCCACGGTTCAGTAGCGTCTAGATATGATAACGACGAATCAAAAGAAAGTGGTGGCATTGGCCTCGCTTGGCCTGCTCTGGGGCGGGATTCTTGCCTGGGAATGGCTGGCCATGGAAGAGCCCGTGCGCGTGCCGCTGACGAATGTGAGTGGCCCTGCTTCCACGCCCCGGGCACTCCGTGGAACAGTCGATGGGTTGCACGTGCAACTCGATCTCCTTGCAGCAGCGCGGACTCAACGAGAGATGACCTTCACGACTCCCCGCAATATCTTTGCATCGCCTCGCCCTGATGACTCGGGGGCTGCTCGCGCAACCCAGTCGGACCCCGATACTGGGTCAGAGCAGTCCCTGCGTCGACAAGAAGTTCTCGACGGATTGGTACAATTCCACTATCTCGGGTTTGTGCGCATGGAGGAGGATCGGTGGAAAAAGGGCGAACTGGCTGTGCTCACGAAGAATGACGACCTCCATGTCGTCAGGACCGGAGAAACTGTAGAAGATTACGTCGTGGTGAAGGCCATCACGCAAGAAAGTGTGACGTTGCAAGACCGCCGCTCTCGAGTGGAACACACGGTGCTGCTTTCCGAAGAAACTCCGTTGCAGCCCTAACAGGATGGTGAAAAAGTTCCCCAGCTTCGTTCTCGCCTCGCTCAGAGGCTCAACGTACCGATACGTACGCCTCGCCTCTTCACTCGCTGCGGCCATGCTGGACGGCCTTTTTGAGCATCCTGTGAGAGTGTTCTTTTGTTGTGCCTCATGTGCGGCTCATCGCACTTTTCGCGGGCCGCGATCGTTTCCCCTAACCTAATAGTATTTTCATGCCCATGCGTCGCCAGCACTACAGCATGAACGAGCGAGGGGTGACTTACCTCATGCTGATGTTCGCGATCGTACTCATCGGTATTGCCACGACCGCTGCAGCGAAACAATGGAAGGTCATCGTCCAGCGGGAGCTTGAGGCGGATCTCTTGGCCAAAGGGATCGAGATTCAGAATGCCCTCGCATTCTATTCCATGACGTTCAAGGCAGGCCGCGTGATGCCGGGAGAGGTCTACCCCCAGACATTGGCTGATCTCACGAGATTGCCCAAACCCTTCTTGCGCAAGGTTTATCTTGATCCAATGGGGCATGGAGAATGGGAATATCTTCTGGCGCCGACAGGCGGCATCATGGGGGTACGAAGCAAGAGCCAGGCAAAGCCGTTCCGGAAGCATGACTTTCCCCCAGATGTCCGGCATTTCGAGGGACGCGTCACCTATCATGATTGGGTATTCCAACACCCGAATCCCTCATCAACTCCGATCGTGCCCCAAGGGGCTGCGCCCAGTCCTGCGGCGCCATTAACGCCGGGACCGTCGATAACTCCTGGCGGGAGCGCTCCAGTTGCCCAGCCCGCGCAGGAGCCGTCGCCCATGAATCCCTAACCCTCCCAACTTTCCCGTCGACTTACCTTTCTGCGCCCATCCAAGGGAAAACGGCCCACAATGGCCGTCTTGACCGCGCGGAAACTCCCGCTGTATCCTGTCTGAGTCTCAACGTCATGAGGTAAGAGTTCTTATTATGCTGTCTGACCAAAGTAACGAGACGGAAGCGGCGGTCGAACCCATCGAATCGGCGGGCGTGGAGGAGGTTCCGCCCATACCGATTCCAGAGTATGTCAACGAATTGGTCACGCGGGCCAAACGTGCCGCGGGCCGACTGGCTACGCTCTCGACTGCAGTGAAGAACCGGGCCCTGCTCGCGATGGCAGAGTCGCTGGAAGAGCAGAAGGATGTGCTGCTTGCCGCGAATGAACTGGATCTCGAGGCCTTCGGGACTGAACCGGAGAAGAAGGCGATGGCGGATCGTCTGGGTCTGACGACCGAGAGGATCGTCGAGATGGCGGCAGGTCTGCGCGAGGTGGCTGCGCTCCCAGATCCGCTCGGTGACATGTCGAAGATGTGGACAAGGCCGAACGGGATGCAGGTGGGGCGCGTGCGGGTTCCGATCGGCGTCATCGGAATTATTTATGAATCCCGCCCGAACGTCACGGCGGATTCAGCCGCCCTCTGTTTGAAGTCCGGGAATGCCTGCGTGTTGCGGGGAGGGAGCGAGGCGATCCATTCGAATACGGCGATTGCGGCGGTATTGTCGGAGGCGGCAGAGAAAGCCGGTATTCCGGCCGGGGCGATCAGCTTTGTCGCGCGGCCCGATCGTGAGCTGGTTCCTCTTCTGCTGAAGCAGGATCGCTACATCGATCTGATTATCCCGCGCGGCGGCGAATCGCTTATGCGCGTCGTCACCGAGCATGCCACGATCCCTGTCATCAAACACGACGCGGGTGTCTGTCACATCTATGTCGATGCCGATGCCGATCCGTCCATGGCGGAGCGGGTCTGCTTCAACGCGAAGGTGCAGCGGCCATCGACCTGTAACGCGATGGAGACCCTCTTAGTCCATCAGGGCATGGCGCGTAACTGGCTGGCCCCATTCATTGATAAGTTGGCGGCGGCCAAGGTTGAGGTCCGCGGTTGTCAGAAAACCTGTCAGCTGTCATCGTCGGCCAAACCAGCGAGCGACGAGGATTTCGGAAAGGAATTCCTCGATCTCACCGTGGCGGTCAAAGTGGTCAAGAACATCGATGAAGCGATGGAGCATATTGCCAAGTATGGCTCACGCCATACGGAAGCCATCGTGACCTCCGACTATCCGAAGGCCATGCGGTTTCTGCGCGAGGTTGACGCCAGTGCGGTGTTGGTGAATGCCTCGACCAGGTTGAACGATGGCTATCAGTTCGGGCTGGGAGCAGAAATCGGGATCAGCACGTCCCGCATCCATGCCCGAGGCCCGATGGGGCTGGAAGAATTGACCTGCTTTAAGTTTATCGTGTTGGGGAGCGGGCAAGTCCGCGAGTAGATGCCCTCCGACCCACGTCGTGCCGCATTGACAACCTCCGGTCATCTTCTTTTTTCAACCAATCTTCCCTTCGCACAGGATTTCGAACAGTCGGGTGGACGAGTCGTCCGCCAGGCCACCGGACATCTCGTTTTCTATCGCCCGGACGGGCGCCGGTTTCTGGCGGCCGATCCGGAAGGAAACCCGTTGCATGAATGCGAGTGGGGGACTGATGCCACAGGCGAGGTGATCCTCCGCCACGCCAGGATTCGTCTGGACTGGGGGCAATGGGTCGGGTTGAAGCCGGCTGGTTTGGTGAATGAAACCAGCTTCAATCTCGCCAGTAAGCCCGGTTGGCAACGGCTCAAGGCCGACGATTTGCGTGCGATGGCCGCTCAGGCGCTCCGGGTCCCGATCGAAGAAGTGCGCTTTTTCTATCGGGATGAAGACCTCTTGATCGGCCCGACCGGTAGGGCGACGATCCGCCAGCGAAAAGATGCCTTCTATGTGCTTCAGGACGGGGACTTCGAGCGGGCCCGCTTCATGTCCTGTATGGGGGCGATGAGTTGGCCCTCTATCGATTTTCTGCCGGTCGTCGAACTCTTTAAGTCACTGTTGCCGGGAACGGGGTCTGCGGTCTTTGAATTAATTCGCGGACTCTACGACGATCAGAATGAGGGGAAGCCGACCCCCCGACCCTTGCGATACCGGGGTATTCCCACCTATCCGTCCGAAGCGGCCTTCCGCTTGTTTAGCAGCTTCTTTACCCCGCAGGCGCCTGGCGGGAGTAACCCGTTCACGCTCTTCATGAATCCTGAACGGTCCAATCAAGTCATCTGGCTGCCGGCAGGGACGCCGCCGATTCGATATTTCGATCAGCGCGCGGGGGCCTGCCTGACTCTCCAAGGCGGCATGTTGCACAAGGTGACGGTGGCGTCAGATTCCTCAGGGCTGTCCTATATGAGCCCGAAAGGCCGTCGCTTTCTTCCTTGCGATCGCAGTGCAGAGATTGCCGGAAGGCATGTCATCCTGAAGGATCGAGATCGTTTGACGAGGTTGGCGGTGACCCTACCACATGGGAGTCCCGAGCCGCCTGGTGAGTCACTGGCCATGAGCCCAGCGGACTGGCGGTCGATCTTTGTCCAGGGGATTCCGCTCATCCCTCCTGCCGACGCCTACGGCGCGGTGTTGCTCTATCCGGAAGACGAATCAGAAATCGGTGAGTGCGCGGCGCAACCCTTCGTGGCGGATTACATACAAGATATTGGCGAGCAGGATCGGGGCATCGGCGCGGCCCTTTCGCGCGCTGAGTGTGTGCTCATCGATAATGGCGATGCCGTGGTTGCGACCTGCATCTTGTTTGATCGGCCGAGAGACTATACCGTGCGGATACGGTATCCGGCCTTTGCGCAAAAGCAGGCACAACAACTCTGGACTGTTTGTGCCGAGTTGCAGCGGTGGGACTGGCTCTCTCACATTCGATTCGTTCCGGACGAAGGGCAGCAGGGTCGGGAAGCCCCTCACTCCTATGACCTGGTTTACCACTGGGTACCCTATGACAGCGGAGACCTACCGGCCAGCCTGGCCGAACGCATGATGGGGATCAGCCGAATTCTTCGCGGAGGAGGCAATGCCTTCGTCATCGGTCCGGCACAGTTGAGCCGCCACTGCTCGTCCCACGGACTCCACGTTTGCTGGGAAGAACCGGTCGAGCAACTCCCCACGTTTCGGATGCATCGTACGATCCTGCCGAAAGCCAGCCTCAGGGCCGGCCTGACACTTTTCCACATGAAGAAAGTCTAGCAGGATGCT
>JAGXAR010000076.1 GCA_018971525.1 Nitrospirota bacterium | reverse complement strand
GGCCCTCTCCGTCCCGTTCCTCAGATCTCACCTAGCCCTCTAACCGATCCAACTCCCTCTCCAATCCATTCCGCTCGAATTCATTCAGCACCATCTGATCTTCCCTCGGTTTAGTGGACACTTCTGGTTGACTGAGCAGCCCGCTGTTCGAACTCCACGGGACTGAGATAGCCCAAGGGGGAATTCCACGCCAGCTCAAAACATCAATCGTACAGACAGGGCACCCAGATACAACGCGGTCTTATACGTGCCATCCACCATCGGATTATTATTTCCTTGAATGGTCCTGGGCTCATACCACCAACGCTGGAAACTTACATCCAGCCCGATCGCCACGGGCATCCAACTCGACTCACTCGCGCGGCCACACGGAATCACCCCGAAGAACTTTCCCCCCTGATAACAGGTCATGCCAATCCCTGTCGCCAGCGTGTACGAATTCAACGAAGGAATCCCAGGATTGAAGGTCATGTCCGATACCTGTGACTGTGTATACGTCCCGCCACCTCGAACGGCGACATCCCAATGCGACAGACTCTCCGGATGGAGCAACTTATACTCCGTTCCCACCGAGATCGCAGGCACGGTGCGCCAATTCTGCGGTTCAGGAATGACCCCACCATTCGAGAGGTGAACATCCAAATTCCGAACCGAGGTCCAATCGATGATGTCCACATCCATTTCCACTTTCCATTCCCGCGTGTTGTCACGGATCGGCCACATGGCCATCGCCGCCGTAAACATTTGCGGTAATACCAGCGTGCTTTGCGTACTCGCAACCGTCCCACCATTCACCAGCATATTCCCGTGTAAATGCATCGTCGCTTGACTACGATACACGAAGGCAACATTCGCAATGGGCTGTTGGTCGGCATTCAACAAGGGGCTATAGAGCATGCTCACAGTAAATCCTGGCGCCGCCCCCTTTCCATTGAGTTCAACATTCGCTCCTGGCGGAAACCCACCCCCACCGGGCCACACCAATTTCTGCTCCACCTGCCCGTTCCCCACGAAATTGGCAAACGTATAGATATCGGCCCCCGCTCCGACCGAGAAGTGATTGTTGAACCGATAGGCCAACGTCGGCTTGATATCCATCATCGGAATCGTCGCACTGGTCACCGCGGTCTTGAACGGCCCGGTGTCCGAATACCGAGTGGATAAGGCATAGGGCGTCGCCACCCCAATACCCACGGAGAGCGCTCCGAACGCGGTCATCCCAAGATCTTTCAGATTGGCCGTCAGATAGAATTGGCTCGGCGGAGGCAGCGCCATCGTCCCACCCAAATCGCCGTGTGCCGTCACCCCAGCCGCATTGCGAAAATTGATCGACGACCCGACAAACTCTACCGTCCCTGAATACTGCCATCCGTGAAGCTGCGTCATCCCGGCAGGGTTATACCAAACGCTGCTGGCATCGTCGGCTTGGGCAGAAAACGCATTGGACTGTGCGGCACCTGTGCCACTTTGTGGCTGATAACGAAACGCCTGCCCGTACGACCATTGCGGCACCAAGAACCCCAGACTCACAACCATCCCCACGCCCCACCAGGATTTCATGTCCTACTCTCCACGTTGGTGCGATGATCGATACCGGACAGCCCCACGCCCACGCGCCCATTCACCCCAGACCGCCTTCGACCAAGAAGCCGCCACTCTCCTTGCGAGACACCGCCACGTGACTACCCCAAACCCTGCATGATGAATGACGGCCTTCTCCATGCCGTTCCGCTGAACTCACTGGCCCTCTAACCGCTCCAACTCCCGCTCCAATCCATTCCGTCCGAATTCATTCAGCACCACCGTTCGAAACGCCTTAAACTGACTCGAAGGCAATGACGCCTCGGCCACGAGCAAGATACGCGTAACTCGGTGATTGACCAGCTCTACAATCTGCGCCTTGCTTACCATTCCCCCAACTCAATGGCTTTCATCCGTTTCTGGACATCCGCCTTCCAACTCATAGGATCGAAGAGTCGCTGCAATCGTTCCCCTAGCAGCCCATATGCTTCTTCTTCGCTCATCGTGGGCTGGCCCTGCTTCACACAAGACAGGGCAGCCATCCGTTTGAGATACCCATAGATGCTAATAGTCAGTCGTATCAACCGTTCATCCAACACCAGCTCTTTGCCCTCGACCTGCTTCGTCTCTAACGTATGCAGTTCGGTAATGCGTTGCTGCAAATTCACCCACAAGGGATGGAGCGGCCACCGAGATCGGTTGCTGTCCTCGGTCCGGCTCCGCAACGTGTCGTGATGCTCAACAAGGAACCACAGCAACCTGCCTTGATGTTCCTGTAGATCCGCAAAGGTCCGAATTCCGCAACTCCGTAAGAGCGGCTTTCTCACTTGCCACTCGATCCGCCACACGTGCTCCTCTTGCCCCCACAGGGCATAGAACCAGACTTTGGCGCTTTGCTGTTTGATTTCGGCCACCTTGTCATAGACCCGGAGGACCACATCGCCCTTACCAAAGGTAAACGTCTGAATGGCGCCATGTTCGCGGTGCTGGCTATCTTTGTTCGACAGACTCACAAACGAATCGACATCAAAATCCCGTTCAGCCAGCGAATAATCAAAGCAGAAATCTACCCGTGACAGAGTTTCCGGTTGCTGCACCTCACAGCCGATTACTATAGCCCAGTTCAGAAACTTGTCATGGAGAGCCGAACCCGATTGCCCCCAGAGTGCTTGGCTCCGGAAGGTCACAAAGCACGAAGGGTTGTTAAACTCCCCCAGTTCAATCTTGAAATCCTCGTTGGTGAGCACGAACGGATAGCCTGAGCTACTCCCATAGGGTTGAAGAAAAAACTCCATTCCGCCCAGGGTTACCGCCCGAGGCTCCCGGCTCTTGTCCATCCGGAGTTGTTCTTTGATGACCGCAAGCTTCGTAAAGTTGAGGTGTTTAGTAGCAGGCGGGCTGAGATAATACGCACATTGCAGGGTATCAATACCGTGAAGCAACAGCTTGTAGGGTGCGTCGTCCGTGCTCATGTCAGTTCGGCTTCGGGAGAGGTTCGAGACGAAGTTCTTGCCCCTCTATCCGAACCACGACCCCCTTGGTTTTGTCCAAGGTCGTTTGAAGCGGACCGCTCAACGTCATTACGGTATCCATGAGCGGAATGAGGTTGAGAGTGAGGAACAGATCCGTTGTTTCGGGCTCGATATGCGCAATACGGATAAGATACATCGCCAAGTTTTTTTGCTCGATGGGAGTGTGCACGAGACTGCCCCGCATGTCGCTGTGTACCCAGAAGGGGGACCGATGTATCCACGAGGGCAGGGCTTGATACAACCACCACTGAATCGCTTCCCCCTCAAACGCCTCGCTGTTTTTCGCCTTGTGCTTCAATCCACGCAGCCGCTCGATATAGATCCCCTCATCGCGCAGACGCTTGTAAAAGGCCAGGGTCCAGATATCCAGGATGGAGAACAGTCGCCACTTCCCAAACCGCTCCTCGCCCTTTCCTGCGCCGAGCCCGTGAAAGAGTTGGCTGAGAATGCCAGCCCGCACCCAATCCATGAGAACCTTGCGAGACACACCAATACACGTGTGGACATCGCCTGAGGTGAATCGACGCTGGCGAAGCATCTCAACGAACAGGCTCCAGTTTGCGGGAAGCGATGGAAGGTCTGGCATCTCCAGGTGGGGCAAAGAGGATGTCTGTGCCGATGGCTTCTTTCGTACCATAGTGGTCGTATGGTAACTATATGGTTACATATATGTCAAGCGAGGAATGTAGCCAGAACAGCTTGAGAAGCAGATTTGGCTTTCAAGGTTACAAAAAGAAAGGGGGGAGTCTTACGACACCCCCCTGCCCCCCGGATGCGCCCGCGTATCCGCCGGCGTACATTACGAAAAAGAAGTTCGCAACGTGACAACCCTCCCCGAACTGTATCCTTTACGAACCCTGAGATTTGAAATTCCTAGGTCTTGCCCCGCGGTTTAGGAAACCGTTTCCGTGACCCTACCGAGCCTACTCAGGCTCACTCAGGCCTACTCCATCCACGGTTTGCGCGAAACCCGAACTTTGGCTGGCGTAGGCTGGAGTGAGGTAGAGCTGAGCAGAAAATGAGCACAATTGTGATGCACTTTGCTTGGATCGGTAGATTTTTGCCAGAGAGTCCTGGGTCTGGATTAATCTAACGACCAAACCTACCGACAGCCACCTCGGACCAGAAAATGTTGGCGAACAATCCGACGCTCGATAATCAGGACACATACGCCCGCGCCGGGGCTCGCGGCTGTTCGGTGCAGCGCCTTGTTCTGCGTTGTTCTTAACATCAAATCCAACCCTTCTTCTTTGCTTTCTGAATGATCGCCCGCAGATCTCGCGCATGCACCATTAAGGCAAACTGCGCCCAAACCCATCTGCCCCGTGTCCGTCCTGCCTTCTTGCCGACCATGTAGTAGCCGAGACGAAACTCCGACTCCCTGCTGTCTTCAAACTGAAGTTTCTGGAGGTAGATCACCTTCTCTGGATTACTGGCAGGAACGTGATGAATCTCGTCCAGAATGGTGAACAACCTGCGGTCGCCGTTGATGCCGATCAATGCACGCTTGGCACCCACGTTCTTGGGAAGGTCTGGGATGATCATAGCTTTAAACTTTCCGGGCGGAGCGTCTCGGGACATACTCTGCCCTAAGAGTTCGGTCGGTCATGGCAATTTTAAAATGCTGCGCCGTAGCTCTTGAAAGATCAAGAGGATCACGACCACTCTTCGAGAAGGGTTTTTGGACCGAACGCTACGAGTGGTAGAAGGAAATCTCGTGCGTTTCTCCATGCTACTCTGACCATATGAATCAAGTAAAGTCGGGCAAGGCGCCCTCGTGTCTGTCCTTACATGTGCCACCCCATCCACTTCTGGCCCGACAGCCTAGATCCCTCACGTATCCATAGCCCCCCGTGTTACTGAGACGGGACGCTTTTCCGTCCGTCCGGCTGGCGCCGGATCGGACGGCCTAAGCCCGGGCCTCTGAGCCCACTGGCGAAAGGACAATACAACCATTCCCACTGCTGAGACGGCCACTGAGCGTTCGTATAAATTGACCCGATTATGACAACAGCATACACTCGGGGCTCGGAGAGTCCATAGATGCCAGTTTGCAGCCTTGTCCTGGCATACTATTCTGGTCAATCTAGGCAATAGTTAGGGTGAGAGTGGGGGCAAAATGGACCCGAAACCAAAGTGTGTTTTTTGCATAACTGATAACGTCGCCGCCCGTGCGAACAAGGAGATTGCTGAGCATCTTCGTGACAAATACTGGGCGCTGAGGGAGTTGGTGGTAACGAAGGGCCTCATGCGCAGGCTAGCAGCAGATGAAGAGCTCAGCCTAGAGAACATGTGCGACCGTCATAAGGAGGAGGTGCGCCGTCTTCGCAGGAAGGATACAGATTAAGCGACGGGCCGCGGGACGGGAAAACGGGGATAAGTCCAATTGTTGGTACGGTGACGATGATCCGGTAGAGGTGCCACATGGTCGTTCTAACAAAGGGGAACCATCGGATCAGCAGGTGGTGATACTGATCGCAAGGCTAGGTTTGAAAAACATATGCTCACGCTCCCACAGTAACGTTGAAGGCAATGCAGTCGTCGTAGCAATTTAGAATGTGAGTGAATTGTCCAGGCCTTCGATGGGGTTTTCTAAAAGGTTGACTGATCATGAGATCCCCTCAGATTCTTAATGCCGTGGACATGATGACGCCCCGCGCAGTTCCTGATTTACTTGCTTGGGTGAGGCGAAAAGAAGAAGACCTAAACGCCATTCCTAAGGCCGAGCAATATGTTGGTTCAATCTTGAAGACAAAATTCTACGACGAAATCTATCCTCTGTCGGTCTATGTCAAGCGCGAATATTCCAATAATTCTGGCGTGATCGTTACCCCTAACCTCAACAGCGACAACTTCGACGCCACCGTCACATTCGATGGCCTACGTTCGAAACTCTTTATCGAAATCACCCGTGCAAAAAATGGTCATGACGAATCTCTGCACTTGGAGCTTCTTGCCCGGGATGGAGGTGTCGGCTTTTACTCGCCTATCACAAAGAAGTCAGGTAAAAAGGGGACGCCTGAACGGATCATCGAAATTACCCCCATGGCGCAAGATGAGCATGATGATGAACGGCTCCCAGAACATTTATCGTTGGTTGAAACTACAGTAAGAGCCAAGGCTGGTGGACGCCAGTATGGAAAGAATTTCATCCTGTTGGTGATTGTTGACGACTATGGTCACTTTCGAAGCAGGTCTGATCATGCGAAGCTGGATGTCTTTGTTAGGAGCAAGTTGCTTAGCTCCGATCTTGACTTTGCGCGCCTCGTCATCTCTGGCATCAGCGGTAAACTCCACCTCTCCTACAACTTACCGAAATACAATAACGCAATGATCTAACTCCGCGTCGTATCGACGTGCTCGGCCGCTGTGGTCGTGCCCCTCTTTTGAGTTGGACGGCCTACTTTATCTGAGGTAAAAGAAAGGACCTGTGTCCAGTGCCCATATTTGTCGGTCATGGGGAGCCACCATCTCAAGGCCTTCGAGACATCTCTCGAAGGCCTTTGTTGTCTTCATGAATGCAGGATCAACAGCCCTTGATGATCACGGATGCCGCCTGCAAGTAGCGGAAATACCATTTCGGCAGAACAGAACTTCAATGGCCTGCATCTCTGGGACAAGAGGAGAGCAGCCCAGCAGGGCCGCAGCAAGCGAAGAGGTGAGAGTACATATTCTGTTCGGTACGAAGAACCTCTGAGCGAGGAGAGAACGACGCTGGCGGACTTTCTCAGCATCCTGATGGAACCTGTGACCGGCGTTGACGATGGCCGCTCCACATTGAAGCCTCATAGACCGCCACCGGTACTGACTTGTACTGATCTCTCAGTGGCAACACCGCTTCGCCGCAGCCTGTAGCGGAGATGCGTGGGAAACACTCCGTCCCAATTTGTCACGTCCTAGCGATTCATACTGCGGAGCCAAGGAGCTTTGCTTTATGATGACCTCTATGTCACCTGACTGGAGTGATTTCACACCGGCAGCCTTGCTCCGCAATCCACATCTCATGACATTGCTCCCAGGTTATTGGTCTCGTCGAGCGCTCCTTGCCGGAGTACCGACCGAGTTGAGGCTCTTTACCACTGAGCCTCACACCCAGTTACTCGGGTTCTGCCACTGGCAAGCAAACCGCACAGCGTGCCAGACCTTGGTAGTCGTGCACGGGCTAGAAGGCTGTAGCGAGTCGCACTACATGCGCGGGATTGCATCGAAAGCCTATCGTACGGGGATGAATGTTATCCGATTGAACCAGCGTACCTGTGGCGGGACCGAACACCTCACGCCGACGCTCTACAACAGCGGCTTGAGTCAGGACTATCGAGCCGTCGTCCATGAATTGGCGCGCATGGATGGATTAGATCGCATCTGGCTTGTCGGCTATTCGATGGGAGGGAATCTCGTCCTGAAAGCAGCCGGAGAAGCCGGTTCGTCGGATGCGGCGTTGGCCGGTGTGATCGCGGTCTGCCCGAATATCGATCCGACGCAATGCGTCAAAGCCCTGGAACAACCTCGGAACTGGCTCTATCATCATTATTTCTTGACCCAACTCAAAATGCGCATGCGACGGAAAGCGATACTCTTTCCTGGCAAGTGGAATCTCACCGGACTTGACCGCATCCACATCATCAGCGAATTCGACGACCGCTACACAGCCCCGGACGGAGGATATGCCAGCGGAGCCGACTACTACAATCGCGCAGGCGCGCGGCACGTATTGGGAAAGATTGCCGTGCCGACCATCATCATCACAGCGCAGGACGATCCGTTTATTCCCTACTCGATGTTTTCCCTCGCGGCAATCCATCAGAACCCCTACATCCGGCTTACGGCGCCGCAGTATGGTGGCCATTGCGGATTCGTTCAGCGATACCGGCAGGATGAAGATCGATTTTGGGTAGAGAACCGAATCATCGAATCGATACGAGAATCCGGAGAGGGAGATGTCCGGTCGCCTCATTTGATGAGGCGACCGGACATCATCATGAAGAGCTAGGCCGCTTGCTTTCTGAGTCGGCGGGATTCCACCGCAGCCACCTGAGGTGCGCACTTCCGTACCCACGTCACAATGAGCCAGGCACTGGTAGCCACAATGCCGATGATAAACATCCAGTTATAGATCACTTTTCCAGACTTGCTAAGGAACGGATCGCAGACATAGAGCAACACGCCATAGGAAATTGCCATGATCGCGAGCGTCGTCACCGGCAGAATCAATGCCCGGTAGGGCATTAACCACTTCCAGTCGTCCGGCGGTTCTGCCGCCAGCTGACGAGCCCCAAACCACACAATCACGAGTGCGCCACCATAGCCGATAAACTGCACCAGATCGGAGGCATGAAGTTTCCCGATTGTCGTTTCACGAAAGAGCGGGATATGTCCCAGAATCACAGCAAACAGAAACGTCAGGACCATCGCCACCCCATATTCCATCATCCACTTGCGTGCATTCATCGCAATCCTCCTCTCAATGTCTCCCGGATCATATTGTAACCAACAAAGCCATAGAGAAGCATAGCAGCTCGAAAACAAGCCTATTAATTCAATTGGTTATGTGCGGACATGAAGAGGGTGCGCGCTACCCGACCCGGTCAGGTTGTTTGAAGATGGGCACGCACTTCCTGCACGTAGGTTTTGAACGGATCCGGCATGGGAAAAGGCGCGTGGCCACGCAACTGGAAGATCGACCAGTTGATTACATACGAAGGAGAAAACCGATCTTCCGGCCTGGGATCAACTGGTTCATCCGGTGGTCCACAGGCCAGCAAATGTCGAACGAGTTCACCCCGCCCAAATGCCCTGGTGTTGCGGGGTGGGTGGTCCATGGCCAAGGCAATCGCTTTGTCCGTGCTGAGTCGTGGAACCCGCCCTTCTTCCATGAGACCATAATAGAGCCCCTTGCCTTGATGCAGATTGTGATACTCCAGATCAAGACTCTTTAGAACCGGGTCTGCCCAAGTCAACTGTTCCGCCTCGCGAAAGGTTTCGAGCAGCCACAGCTTCGAGGCCCAATCGACCCGGCCCACCAGCGTCGTATAGTCCCCGCGGAGATCTAGCAAGACCGCTTCCCACTGATCGAGCACCCAATCTGTTTCCTCATCCTGCCCACGATAGTGCGCCTGCGCCGCCGCGAGAAACGCTTCCTGAATGTCGATCGCAGAGATCGTCTTCCCCGATTGCAACCGAACCATCCACTGTCGGTCCTGGTCCTGCGACAACTCCTGCAACGTTTCGACCGGTTCATCAATTTCAAGATCCCGTGGCGCATGCCCCTCTTCGATCAGTTGAAGGACGAGCCCCGTCGTGCCAAATTTCAAGGCCGTCGCCACCTCAGCCATGTTTGAATCCCCGAGCAGGAGGTGAATACGGCGGTATTGATTCGGATCGGCCAACGGTTCATCTCTCGTATTCACGATGGCGCGATTCTGCTGCACCCATTCGAAAAAATCATTCACGATGTAATCTGCGCGCTGAGAGAGCTGAAACGGGAGAACTGCCTGCTGCGAGTGGCGATGGTTCGCTCCCCTCGGCACGATGATCCGGTCCATCTTGATCCAAGCGTCCTGGGGCCCCGCCGTGCCGACCCGTCCGGCCCCCGTAAAGATCTGCCTGGTGACCAGGAAAGTCACGAAGGGCCCGAGACCTCGTCGTGTAAAGGGGAAGCGCCGCGACACGAGATAGTTCTCGTGCGATCCGAAGGTCGCATCGGTTTCATGATCCACATTGTTCTTGATCAACGAAACCGTGTCAGCCAGACCGAGGTCTTGAATCGCATCCTGCAGCAACTGATCGCCGGCGCGGTCGGCGGCCACCACATCGCTCAGAGACTCACACTCCGGCGAGGCATACTCCAAATGCCCCATGTCGAGATAGATACGCCCGGCGTTGGTAAGAAATCCTCCGTTGCCCGGCGGTTCATCGTGTCCTCGATGGTGCACGTCGAGGACACCGCGCTGTTGGACATGAAAGAGGTGGTCTCGGACCTTGTGGGCAAACCAGGTAGGGGAATGATCAGGCTGCTCTTGGTTGACCAAGAGTCCGTATTCGGTTTCAAGTCCGAAAATACGATTCAGCATCTCAGCCCGCCACGAGGGATTGCAGCGCCTTCGGCAAGAGGCGTGAGAGATCAGCCGGCTTGAGCGACCGGTACTTGGAAGTACCGGGAACCTGACGATCAAGAACCGCGCATTCGATCACTCGTTCGCCTGCAATGCCACGTAGATGCGTCATCAGAACATCGGCCTTGGGAATCGCAGCGGTCGATGAGCCCGCTCTGCTTGTCGGTGGCTCGGTCTCAGCCTGTTGGTCTGTCTCTTCCTGTTGATGCGCTAACGAACCGATCGCCCAGGCACGCAACGCCAGATCCAACGACTGCTCCAATGACAGCGTGGCAGTCGTATGCTCCTTGAGATAGGCCATCATCTTGGTCTGAGCGGCCGGGGTGGCAGCCAGGACCGCACGACCAGTCGTTTCCTCGAACGTCCCATCGTAATTAATTGTCAGGAACGCATCCTTCTCCGGCTTCAAGCCCAACTCGGCCACCAGAATGCGCACGATGAACGGCGCCTTATACACTTCCTCGAAGGCCTGCTTAATCACCGGGGCGATGCCGTATTTCACCAGTCTCGATCCCGTCACATCGGACGGCGAGCGGTTGAATCCTTCGACATGCGCCATTTCGAGCAGGCTGAAGCGAAGCTTTTCCAAATCCGTGGGATGCCCCATCCCACCCAATGCCAGTCGGTCGTAGATCTCGTAGAGCTTCGGTGTCCCCTTGCTCACCGTCGTCAGCAGGATGCCTCCCTCATAGGTCAGCCCGACAACCGGACTCCCCTGCTTGAACTGTTCGTCGAGATACTGACGTCGATTGCCGACTGCTTCCACCCAGCGATAGGGCTCTTCATACATAGCGCACCACCTGTGACTCATAGAGGGGTTTTAATGTCGCGTCCGGCACCGTCTGTACACCAGCCCCGGTAATCAACTTGATCACAGGGTAGAGACTTGCCTCCCGGTTGACACCACCGGTCGCCGAATCGAACTCCGCCGCGCTCGTGAGCAATCGTAATGCCTGAACCATGGCCTGTTCTTCAGGTAGCGCACTGAGGGGCTGATCGCCCCACGTATTCAGATAGTGCAAGATCCCTCGGATCGTGGGGGAACCGGACCCGGACACGGCATACTCAACGCCTTCAAACTCCGCCCCGAGGATATCGTAGAAATAGATCTTGGCCGAGCCCTGATCCACATCGTAGCCGGCAAACACCGGGACCACAGCGCCCGTCCCGGCCAACGCCGCGGGCACATTGTCCTTCAAGAGCTTGGAAACAGCGCGAAGTTTGCCGTCGAAACTCAATTCTTGCAGCTGCGTTCTCCGGTAGTATTTGAAGGAATGTTCCAGAACACGCACCATTTCATAGGCGGTCGCCGGGACGCCGGCAATCGCCATCACGCTGTGCGGATCGATCTCCAATACCTTGTCCGTGCGATCGTACATCACCATATTACCGGCGGTCGCGCGACGATCTCCGGCCACCAGCACGCCATCGCGATACTTGAAGGCCAGAATCGTGGTGGCATTCGTGAGTGCATGGTCAGTGCCCACCGCCGTCGATGCACCGAGTGTGAAGCCCTGCTCCTTCAACAACTGAAGAAAATCCCCTTGCATGCCCATCTTTCCCCCTTCTCCCCCTATTGATGAACGGCTCTACCTTCCATGAGGGTGGGCGGGCTGTCCTGCACTGCGCGCATCCAACGAGCACCTTCCGAGCGTGCGCGTTGTGCGGGCACAGAGGACAGCCTGCCTACCACTCTCAGGTGTTACTGCCCCGTCCGTTGCCGATACCGCTCAGCCTGTTTCGGATCGACCTTGCGCATGCGCTTGAGCAAATTATCTTTATCGGGCGACCCGGTCTCTGGTCGTTTCGGTCCACCGCCCTCTTCAGACGGACTCGGGGCCTTCGGCATCGGATTGCCGGGCCCTTCACGGCGTTCCGGAATTGAAATGTAGTTCATGATCAGGACTCCTTTTCTCTGTTCCATGCATTCAGCGCATCCATCGGGGATACCGCGCGCTCGAAGATCTGCGCACAGGCTTGCACCGCGTGTGGCTCGAAGAGGTCGCCCATCTCTAACGTTCGCGGAAGCAGCCCGCCGCGGAACTGAATACGCTCCCACTGCATCGATTTGATCTGATCCGGAAACCGTCTGATACAGAGGCCGCGAATCCCCCCTCTGGTATCGGCCGGGCCAGCCACCAATGCCGATTCGACGTCCTGCTCCGACGTCATCCGCCAAGCCTTCCCCTCGGCCTCGAGCCCCAGGAAGAGCCCACGATCCGGATTCACATTATGGTACTCCAAATCCAAACTCGCCAGCCAGGGATCATCCCATCCAATCCGTTCTTCCTGCATAAAGGTTTCCAACAGCCAAAGCTTGGTGACCCAATCAAGCCGCCCGACGAGTTGTCGTCGATCGCCGATGAGTAACCGTAGCGTGGCGGCCCATTCGCGAAGGATCCAATCGGTCTCCTGGTCAACACCGGTCAAATGCTTCTCGGCCGCCAAGTAGTATTGCTCTTGTATGTCGAGGCCCGTGATCGTACTGCCGTTCTTCTGACGAACCGTCGCCTTCAAATTGTGATCGCGAGACAGCTGCTTCACCGCAGCGACAGGATGTTCCAATTCAAGAGCCGGGGCCGCGTCGCGCGCGATCAACTCCAGCGCCAACTGCGTCGTCCCGACTTTCAACGCCGTGCTGTACTCACACATATTGGCATCACCGATGATGAGATGGAGCCGCCGATATTTTTCCCGAACTGCGTGCGGTTCGTCCCTCGTGTTCAGAATCGGACGGTTGTGCATCGTGTCGACGCTCAGATCCGTCTCCATGAAGTCGGCTCGTTGAGAGAGCTGATAGTGGCCCGGCACGAACCCGCTCTCCTGACCTTCCACACCGGCTTTGCCGGCTCCAGCAATGACCTGCCGGCTGACAAGGAACGGCAGCAGCCCCGCAGTCAGCGCAGGGAAGGGAATCGAGCGTGGCACGAGATAATTGTCGTGACAGCCGTAACTATGTCCGTGGAAGTCCGTGTTGTTCTTGTAAAGCTGCACATGGGGCCCGCCGAGCGCATGATTGCGACGCTCCGCCGCCCGCTGGGCAATCCGCTCCCCGGCACGGTCATGGGCAAGGATATCTAATAACCTTCGGCATTCAGGCGTGGAATATTCGGGGTGCGTATGATCGTTATAGAAGCGTGCGCCGTTCGGAAGGACCAGATCGCTCTTCATATCATGAAACGAAAACGGCCGATGGGCATCGACCTTGGCGAATTCGTCTTCTTCTTTATCTTGCTGCAGGCCGGAGACCCGGAACCCCCGTGCATCCTCGTGCGGATCTTCACCGCCATAGTCCCAACGCCGCTCAAACGAGGCCGTCAGATGGGCCCGTACCAGTTCCATCGACTCCACGACCGGATCGACCGCGTCCTGGTCTTCCCTGGTAATCCCATACTCTGTTTCAATGCCAAACAGTCGCATCATACCGTGAGGCGTGAAACGTGAGGCGTAAAACGAAAGGACCTGCCTGAACAGAGCCTTTTCCTTTTCTCCAACCCCTCACGCCGTGCCCCCTTACCCCTTACGTCTTTAAATAATTTGGCTGATCAATCGTTCTTCTGCCTGCCGCCCCCTCCGAAACGACGAGACTCCCACCACCTGCTCCGGATGGTGATCGAGGAGCTTGAGCCATTCTTCCGCCGCATCATCGGGCGGCAACATCTCGCCCTCCCGGAATTCTGCGTGAACGGAGTTCACCAGATCGTCCAGCGTCATGCCGCCCTGCTCAGCCCCGCCAGCCGCAATCATGCGATCGATCGCCTGTTCCTTCGCCCGTTGGACGATCGAGGCGAGGATCGCACCGCTGATCAGATCGCCTCGATAGAGGACCTTATTCTGTCCGCTTCGGAGCCGAATCGACAGGAGGCGATTCTCATCGATGCGCGAGAAGATCGCGGAGAGCGCATGCTCGATGAGGTCGGCACAGGCCTTCTTCCGATCCCCGCCGTGCTGATCGATCCACTGCCGGTCCAGTGGCAGGTCATCTGTCAGATACACGTTCAGAATCGCTGCCGCCGAGTCACGATTCGGACGGCTCACTTTGATCTTGCGATCGATGCGACCAGGCCGCAGCACGGCCGGGTCGATCAGATCAGGCCGGTTTGAAGCCAGAATAATCACCACATCGCGCAACGACTCGATCCCGTCCATCTCGGAACAGAACATCGGCACCAGGGTGCTGGCGATGTTGAATGAACGAGACGCCCGTCTCGTGCCGAGAATCGATTCCGCCTCATCGATAAAAATAAAGGGCAACGCCCCCTCGTTCCGGCGAGCGCGGGCCTGGGCGAAAAGATCCCGGACCATCCGCTCCGATTCCCCCAACCACATATTCAGAATCTCGGGCCCCTTGATGTGGAGGAAGGCCCCGCGAGTCACCGGCGGCTTGTCCCCCTTCATACCGGACGCGTCCTGGTCTGACTCCCCCACCAGCCTGGAGAGACCGGCGGCCGCCGCTTGTCCGATCAAGGTCTTTCCGCAGCCCGGAGGGCCATAGAGCAGGAAGCCCTTCGGTTGAGTGAACTTGAAGCGCTGAAACGTCTCCGCATGGAGCAAGGGATACTCGATCGCCTTCTTGATGGCCGAAATCGCCTCCGTTTGCCCCCCGATCTGCTCCCACGTGACGGTGGGAACCTCGTCGAGGAGGTGGGACTTAGCTTTCCGGTCTTCCATCTTCTCGATCGCCACGTGAAGGCTGGGCTCGATGCGCACCTCATCGCCTGCCTTCAGGTCCACCCCGGCAAGATCGCTTGACCGTTGGAGAATCAAAACCTGCCGCCCCATCTCCTGCTCGAAGCGAAGCCGCCCATCCGGCAGTGTTTCCGCCACTTTCAATACGGGCCCATTACGGTCATAGCCCAAAACCTTGATCACTGCATAAGCTTCATTGACCAGAATCTGGGCACCGATCTTCAACTCGGTTGTCTGCACCCGTGGATCGACCGCGGCATAGAACTCAGCGCCTCCCACCAGGATCCTGGCGAGGCCTTCACCCGGCATATCGAGTAGGGTGCCGACCCGATTGGCGGGCGCCGTGAGCTTCGCGATGACGTCGCTGACTTTCTTGAATTCAGCTTCTCGTCGCTGATGCGCCGCTTGTCCGAGAATCACAGTATGGCGCAGCTTGTAGAGGATCTTCTGCCGGGGGTCACTGTCGGGGAATGAGGCGAGACATTGTTCAATGAGCTCAAGCGGGTCGGATCCCATACGCATCGACGGATTCGCAACGTCCTCCGTCTTCCCGTTAGCTTCCGGGTCCTGTGGTTCAGTCGGTCGGCGATCACTCATCGGTGGTCCTCCATACGGAACAGATAGGTGATCCTAACATAGCGACATCACGGATTGCCGCTTATCACAACCCTTCAATCGACGGCCTGAAGGGTCACAGAGACGCGTTCGTGGCGGGTTCCCCGTAAAATTTCGACCGCGACCCGATCATTGACTTTGTGCCGTTCCATCACATCCATCAGATCGTCCAGGGTCCCGACCGGCTTGCCGTCGACTGCCGTGATGATATCGCCCAATTCCACACGCCCGGTGGCGGTTTCACGTGCCCCCTTCAGCCCTGCCTGCTCCGCCCCGCTGCCACGCGACACCTTGCCGATAATCAACCCCTTGATCCCCCATCGCTTGGCCATCGCATCGGGGATGAGCGAGACCCCGAGCCCGGGACGGATGAGCTTGCCGTGCTTGATCAGCTCCGGGACGATGCGATTGACTGTGTCGACCGGCACGGCAAAGCCGATTCCCGCAAAGGCCCCGCTCGGGCTGACAATCTGGGTATTCACGCCGATCAATCGACCGGCGCTATCGAGTAGCGGCCCGCCTGAATTTCCAGGATTGATGGCAGCATCGGTTTGAATGACTCCTTCAATCGTCCGGTTCGATAAGGACTTGATCGTCCGCCCCAACGCACTCACCACGCCGGTCGTCAGCGTGTGGTCGAGACCGAACGGATTCCCGATCGCCAATACTTTCTGTCCGACGCGCAGATCCTGCGATGTCCCGACGTTGATAGGCGAGAGCGCCTCGTCCGGCACGCGAATCTGCAGCACCGCTACATCGTGATCGGGATCGGCACCGATGAGCGTCGCCTTGTGCTCCGTCCGGTCTGCCAGCGTGACGGTGATCGAATTCGCCCCGTAGACGACATGAAAATTGGTGACGATGTGCCCCTGCTTGTTCCAGATGAATCCCGATCCGGCCCCTTGCGGGACTTCAAAGAGATTGAACGACCAGGGGTCTCGTTGAATCGCGGTGTTCGCGATGAAGACTACGGATTTCGTCGCCCGCTCGAACACGGCCATCGTGGCCCGCTCATCCGCGCCCAACTCGGCGGGCGAGGGCGTCACGACGCGCGACTTCCCTTCAGGCCCGTCGTAAGTCCCGCCCAACGGCTTCCCCCACTCTGCCATCGACCAAGCAGGCCAGAGGCTGATGAGCAAGAGTCCCGCCGTAACGATTCGCCCCTTCATCGCGATCATTCACCCATAATCTGGATAATGAGTTCCCTGGTCCGGGACCTGGTATCAAAATCGACGAGGACGATCTGTTGCCAGGTCCCAAGCAACATCGCCCCGTCCAGGAAGGGAATGGTGACTGACGGTCCTTGCAGCTGGCCTCGCAAGTGGCTGTGGCCATTGTCCTCACCGGCGTTCCTCGTATTGTGCTGCCAGGCAGGATCGGCCGGCACGGCCCGGTCCCAAAATGCTTTCGTATCGGCCCTGATGCCGGGCTCATCTTCGATGATCATCACCGACGCGGTCGTGTGCTTGACGAACACCGTCACGATCCCCGCCAGCAGCTTCGTGCCAACGAGGGCGTCGACCACGGACTTCGTAAGATTTTCGATCTGCGTGTTCCCCTGCATGGTGAGACGCAACGACACCGTCTTGACCGCCATCTTATGACTCCATCGCTCGGAGGGCCAGGCGCTCGCGCCGTGTAAAGGCACAGCCACGAGCCTCCTCCAGAATTGC
>JAGXAR010000075.1 GCA_018971525.1 Nitrospirota bacterium | reverse complement strand
CAATATCGCGTTGAAAATCATCCGGGGCGGGACCAACTGTTTCACCATCGCGCTCTGTACCTTCAATGGCGATGACGAGGCCCACATCACGATCCGTGACCTGACAGCCGCCACGATTCAGCGTATAATGGATTCGGTTGAACGGTTGAAGCGGACTAGACCCTCCTAGAATTGGTATCGGTCTGTCGCTCATTAGGACATATTCATAGAACCAGAGGAGATCGCTATGAGATACGTATGTGCTGCGCTGATCGCCGCGCTTGTTGGAGCCGGGGAAGTGGCCTGGTCGTATGAGGAAATTGCCGTGACGGACGGCGGAAGCCTCAGTGGAACCCTCTCCCTCGAAGGCCAGGTGCCCAGGCCAAAGGGCTACAACCTGACCACCCTTCCCGATCAATTCTACTGCGGGCGGATTTCCGACGGCCGGGGGTGGCGACTGCTTCAGCCCTTCAACGTGGGGCCGGCCGGGGAGTTCCGCGATGTGGTGGTGTATCTCGAAAACGTCGAGAAAGGCAAATCCTTCGTCGAAGGGGGCCTGCCGCAAATCGAAGCGAAGGACTGTCTCTTCTCCCCGTTCACGACAGTCGTGCGGGACGATCAAACGGTGACGGTGGTCAACATGGACCCCGTCATGCACGACATTCAGGCTTATGAAACCTCGCATTTGGGTCCGCGCGTGCTCTTCAACGTGCCGCTGCCGATGAATCCGGCACACCCGCGCAACTTGAAGGATCGAAGCGATGCCGGGATGTACCACAAACACATGGCCGGCGCGCCGATGAAGCAATTGGTCAATCTCAGCAAGGGCCGCCGGGTCTTCGTCATGCAATGCGGCTTCCACGCCTACATGGAGAGCTGGGGCTTGGCCGTCACCAATCCGTACTTTGCCAAGACGGACGAGCAGGGCCGGTTCACCATGACCGATGTGCCGCCGGGCACCTATAAGCTGGTAGTCTGGCACCCCTATATCCGTAGCACGATAGAGCAAACAGTCACCATCGTCCCGAAGGGGACAGTGGAGGCAAATATCGTGGTCCCGGCCCCGACCGGGCGGCTCTACGCCAACGAGGTGATGGATCATCCGTACAATCGCTACAACGTGCTCGAGGAAACGCAGAAAGAAATCGATCCGATGATCAAAAAGCAGGCTCACTGAACATGGAGTGCCAAGGGTGCGAAGCATCCAGTACATTTGCTCGAGGCCAAACAGTGGGACACAATGAAACACATGTATGGCGACGCTGAAACTTGATGCTCAACGCGCTGTCGGTCATCGCAGTGTTGTTGATCGTGGTTCAGATGGCCTGGGGGCTCGATACGCAGGACATCGTCGTCGAATGGACACCTGAGGGCAAGAAGCTGACGATGCCGATCCCTGCTCCCACCGGGCGCCTCTATGCCGACGAGATGGTGGACAAGCCCTATACCCGGTACGGCATCACCAATGATGCTCAGAGCCACAACGTGCCGACCTTGATCCGTCAGACTCCGTAGTGAGTCGTCATTAATGCTGGCCCACCCTCCTCATTTGGCCTGAAGACGGTGGAGCAGGACTTTTGATCGGAGATGTCTGACGCAGGGCAATAACTGCTCAAGGGAGAGCATGACAAAATCAGAAACTGCCGGTCGCCAAATGGATGTGTTGGCCATCGGTTTATTTGGCCTCGCCGTCGGAGCCTTGACCGTCGGCATGACACCAGTCGGGCAAATTCCGGAGGTGAATAAAGCGGGGATGCTGGTCGTTGCCCTGGTGTTTGGCGGTCTTGTGCAAATACTCGCCGGGATTGCCGGTATCCGATACCATGAGCAGCTTGGCGAAACAGCCCTCACGATGTATGGCTTCTTCTGGCTCACAGTCTCGTTAGTCCAATTGGTCAGCCTGGGCACGACCTTCCATTTAGATGGTACCCGATTTGTCCCGATCAACCTTGTGTATGTCTTCTTTTCAGTGGTCATGCTCTATTTGACCGCGTATCGGTCTGTTGCCTCAAGCCTCCTCCATGACACCATCACCCTGACGTTTATCTCCACCGTCTGTATGAGGCTGAATTTGATATCGGAAATGCTGCCGGGGTTGGCTTTTTTGGCGGGTGGAACACTCGCCTTTTATCACACGATCGGGAGTCTCTCGCAGGCCTCCACCGAAAAGACGATTGTGCCACTCGGGCCTCCCCTTCTCCAGCATGTGAGAGTCAGGGCGACGGTCCCTTGGGCGGCGGTAGGGTCCCATGGAGGAATCTAAGTTTCTCTGAAGCGGTTCCGTGGGTTGGATTCTATCTCTATCGTGCGCGGCACGCTTTTCGGGTTTCGTTTGATATGCCAAGCCATTCCTGTGAAGGTGTCTGGAAGCTGTCGAATTTCCTCGTTCACAACTCGAAGACGTGTGGGAACGACGGGATGTGACATGTGTCTGGGCGGGGCGTGCTTCTTGAGGACCATACTGCAACGATGACCGTTCTACTCGTCGGCCTGCTGGCGATCTACATGGCCGGCATCATCCTCCCACCCTGCTTTCCCGGACGACCGAGGATCCAGAACCTCGTCGCGCACGGGCTTGCGACTGGGGCAGGTCTCGTAGGCATCGTTCTTGGGCTTGCCGGACTCCTCGTGCCGGAGCCCTGGACCGTCTCCGCTGAATCCACTATTCCCTTTCTAAGCTTTGCAATCCGCCTCGATCCCCTGGCGTCGTTCTTCGTGCTCACGATCTCTTTGGTGGGCCTTGCCGCGTCCATCTTTGCGTTGGGTTACGTGACGGAATTCTATGGGCGGTCGTCCATCGCCGCAATGGGCTCCCTCTTCAACGGGTTCTTGCTCTCTATGACGCTCGTCGTCATGGCGGACAACGGGTTCTTGTTCTTGATCGTCTGGGAGCTGATGGCGTTGCTCTCCTATTTTCTGGTGGTCACGGAACATGAGAAAGCCGAAGTTCGTTATGCCGGGTTGTTTTACCTCATCATGGCGCATGTGGGCACCGCGTTCATCGTTCTCACCTTTCTGATCTTTTTCCAAGAGGCGGGATCGTTCTCGTTCGAAGCTTTCCGGCATCCGGAGCAGCCCTTGCCGGAAGGCATGAGAACGCTTGCGTTTCTGATGGCGCTGGTCGGATTCGGTGCCAAAGCGGGCATTGTGCCGCTGCATGTCTGGTTGCCCTACGCCCATCCAGCGGCGCCGTCTCATATCTCAGCCCTCATGTCCGGAGTCATGATCAAGACGGCCATCTATGCGCTCCTGCGGGTGTATTTCGATTTCCTCGGAGGCCAGTTCCCCTGGTGGTGGGGATTTGTCGTACTCCTGGTCGGGACCACATCGGCCTTACTGGGTGTGATGTATGCCTTGATGGAGAACGACCTCAAGAGGCTGCTCGCATTTAGTAGCGTGGAAAACGTCGGCATCATTTTGCTCGGTATCGGCGCCGGCATGATTTTTCAAAGCTACGGCCTCAAAGAATTTGCTGCACTGGGATTGTTGGCCGGGCTCTATCACACGATCAACCACGCCATGTTCAAAGGGCTACTGTTCATGGGAGCGGGATCGCTTCTCTACGCCGCTCATACGCGCAACATGGAGGAGTATGGTGGGCTGTTGCGGCGTATGCCCTGGACCGGTCTGTTCTTTCTCGTCGGCGCCGTGTCGATCTCGGCACTCCCTCTGGCCAATGGGTTCGTGAGTGAATGGTTGGTGTTTCAAACGCTCTTCCTGAGTCTTAAGCTTCCGGCTCTGTTCCTCAAGTTAATGCTTCCGATCGCCGCGGCCCTGTTGGCCTTGACCGGTGTGCTGGCACTCGTCTGTTTTGCGAAAGCGTTCGGCATGTCGTTCCTGGCGTTGCCACGGAGTTCCCATGCCCGGCATGCGAAAGAAGTGCCGATCGCGATGCGGATTGGGATGGGATTCCTGGCGGTGTGGTGCGTTGGACTCGGCCTGGCTCCCATGATCGTGGTACCGCTCCTCAACCGGATTACAGGGCCGCTGACCGGTGTGTCGATCAGCGACAAGGTGTTGGCGCTCGACGGCTGGGCCTTGGCGCCGGTGAACGTGCAGTTCTCCAGTATCTCGCCACCCATGTTAGCGGCCATGTTGATCGCGTGCGGTCTCCTCGGTCTGTTCTTGGCCTTCATGTTCGGCGGACGCCTGGTGACACGCTCTCACAAAACCTGGGGCTGCGGGATCAATTTGTCGTCGCGGACGGAGTACACCGCCACGGGGTTTGTCCAGCCCATTAAGCGAGTCTTCAGCACCATTTACCAGCCGACGGTCAAGCTCGAGACCGAGTTTCTTGAAGAGTCCCGTTACTTCGCCAAGCGGCGGCGATTTGAATTTCACATCGAGCCGGTCTTTCAGAAGTATTTGTATGATCCGTTGGTTGATTTCTTTGTCGGAATGGCAGACCGGCTGCGCATTCTTCAGGCCGGCAGCCTGCACCTGTACTTGGCCTATATTTTCGTGACGCTGGTGGTGCTGTTGCTGTTTGCGGTGTAAGGAAAGCGTTGATGATGTTTGTCCGGTTATCTTGTTTGTTTAGTGTAACCAGAGAAACCAAATAAACCAGATGAACCAGGCAGACTAAGCAATATGATGTTGCAAGCCATCACGCTCGTCGTTGCGCAGGCCATCGTGTTACTGGCAATCTCGCCCTTCCTCGTGGGGCTCATCCGCAAGGTGAAGGCGCGGTTCCAATGCCGGCGAGGCGCCGGCGTCTTCCAGCCCTATGCCGATCTGGCCAAGCTCTTCCGGAAGCAGCCGGTGATCTCGACCACCACCTCGTGGATCTTCACCGCCACCCCCTACATTCTGTTCGCCTCCACGCTCTCCGCGGGTCTGCTGGTCCCCACATTCATCTCCCAGACCCCCATGAACTTTGCGGGGAACATCATCGCGCTCGTGTATCTCCTGGCACTGGGGACGTTTTTTCTTATACTCGCGGGACTCGATGCCGGATCGGCGTTCGGCGGGATGGGCAGCAGCCGGGAAGCGATCGTGGCGTCGCTGACAGAACCGGCCATGATTCTCTCGATCTTTGCCATTGCGCTGACCGCGGGCTCCACCAACCTGAGCACCATTGTCCATAAGACGGCCCTGATGGAGGGGATTGTGACGGATCCGTCGCCGCATCTGATGGCGCTGGCGGCTCTCTGTATCGTGGCACTCGCCGAAACCGGGCGGGTGCCGGTCGATAATCCGGCGACGCATCTCGAACTGACCATGATCCATGAGGCGATGGTCTTGGAATACTCGGGCCGCTATCTCGCGTTAGTCGAATGGGCGGCCGGCCTGAAGTTGGCCGTGTTTCTCACGCTGATCGCCAACGTCTTCGCACCCTGGGGGATCGCGACCACCCTGACGCCAGCTGCGATGGGAATCGGGCTCGTGACCTACATATTGAAGATTGCGGGACTTGCGATGCTGATCGGGACCCTGGAATGCATGTTCGCGAAACTGCGGTTGTTCCGCGTGACGGACCTCCTGGGTGTGGCATTTATCCTGGCGCTGCTTGGGTTGGTCTTCTTTTACATCTTGCGAGGATGACGTGTCGCTCTTTTCTATTGACGTCGGCTCACAACTCGTGGACCTGGGGTCGGCCTTGCTGCTCCTCACATGCTTTGCCATCGTGGCGCAGCGGCGGCTCTCTGCTTGTGTCGATTTGTTCGTTCTGCAGTCGGTCTTTCTGGCCCTGACAGCATCCCTTGTCGCATTCCTCACGGGTATTCATCACATTTATGTAGCCGCAGCGCTCACCATCGTCGTCAAAGCAGTGATCATCCCGAGGATTTTGAAACAAGTGATCGAGCATGTGAATGTGAAACGTGAGCTCGAAATGAATGTGAACGTGCCAACCGGGTTGCTGATCTGTGGCGCGCTCGTGATATTGGCGTTCTTCATCACCCAGCCCATCATTCCTCTGGGCTTTTTGCTCACCCGCGATTCTCTGGCTATCGCGCTGGCGATCGTGCTCATCGGCTTTTTCATGATGATTGCGCGCAAGAAGGCGGTGACACAGGTGATCGGCTTCCTGGTGATGGAAAATGGCTTGTTCCTGGGGGCAACGGCGGCTGCGTATGGGATGCCTCTGATCGTAGAGTTAGGCGTCTTCTTCGATCTCTTAGTGGGGACACTGATCATCGGTATCTATAGCCATCGGCTCCAGGACGCTTTCGACAGCGTGGATACAAGCAAGCTCACGACACTGAAGGAATAATCCCGCATGTCCTCCTGGCCTCTGGTCCTCTTAGTCGCGGCTCCGGTGATTGCGGGACTCGGAAGCCTGGTCGTGCAACAGCGGCGCGCCATCGAAGTCCTTCAGTGTGCACAGGCTGGGGCTATGCTGGCTGCTGCCGCACTTGTTGCGGGACAAATTATCGCTGCCGGCGAAGCGTCTGTCGGGGGCTTCCTGCAGGTGGATGCGCTGAGCGCATGGCTCGATCTGATCATCGGCTTCGTGGGGAGCAGCGGGACACTCTACGCCGTGGGGTATGTGGGAGAGGAATTGGATCGCGCGCACGTGTCATTGAAACGCTACAGCCAGTTTTTCTGCCTGTTCGATATGTACCTCGCCTCCATGCTCCTGGCTGTGAATCTAGAGAATATCGCCATCATGTGGATCGCCATCGAAGGCTCCACCCTTTCGGCGGCGCTGCTGATCGGATTTGACCGGAGCAAGGCAGCGCTGGAGGCCGGCTGGAAGTATGTGATCCTGAGCTCGGTTGGCATTGCGCTTGCGTTGTTCGGCACCATCCTTGTGTATTACTCGTCGGAGCATATCTTGGGTGTGTCGAACGAGGCACTGCGCTGGTCTCAGCTCTATCGAGTGGCTGAAAAATTGGATCCTGTTGCGATCAAAGTGGCCTTCATTTTTGCGTTGATCGGTTACGGGACGAAAGCGGGTGTCGCGCCGATGCATACCTGGCTACCCGATGCACATGCCGAAGCCCCCACGCCGGTAAGTGCAATGTTGTCGGCGAACATGCTGACGGTCGCCGTCTATGCGATCTTGAGATTCAAGGCCGTGACGGACAGGTCCGTTGGACCAGAATTTGCCGGCAAGCTGATCGTCGGATTGGCGCTGCTATCGCTCGCCGTCTCGGCGATCTTTATCCTGGTCCAGCGAGACTACAAACGACTCTTTGCATACTCCAGCATCGAGCACATCGGGATCGCATTGCTGGGATTCGGCATCGGCGGCCTCGGGGTTTTTGCAGGCGCGTGGCACTTGATGAATCATGCTCTCGCCAAATCCACGGCTTTCTATGGTGCCGGCCTCGTGTTTCTCCGGCACGACCACAAATCGCTCGATCGCGTGACGGGGCTGCTGGAACAAATGCCGGTCGCAGGGACCGCCATTCTCGTGGCCGGTGTCGCGTTGGCGGGGCTGCCGCCCTTCGGACTCTTTATCAGCGAAGTGCTGATTGTTGCCGGGTCCTATACCATCAGGCCTGAAGTGGCTTATGTGTTTCTGGCTCTGCTTGCACTGGCCTTTGCGACCTTGCTCTATCAGGTGTTGCGCATGGTGCTCGGAGAGCCGGGGGAGGCAGGTACCGCGCTGGGCAGACAGTGCCGTATCTTTACGAGCGCCGCCGTGGGAATCAACATCGTCGCGTTGGGAACCATCGGCCTCCGCGTTCCACCGGGACTGGAAACATTGCTGGCATCCATCCTGAAGATCTTCGGCGTCGGGATGGAGGCACCCCGATGAATACGATCGTCGCACCGGTGGTGGTGTTTCTCGGTGCACCGCTCCTGGGCGCGCTGCTCAGTTTGACTTCTAAACATACGCGATTTCTTCGTGGGCTGAATCTGGTCACGATGAGCGCTCTCCTTGTGTCCGTGGTCGCCATCGTGCGCGATGTGTTGTCTCAGGGACCGATCACCACGCTGTGGGGGTTGGTATATCTCGATGCGCTCTCCGCCTTTATTCTTCTCATTATTATCGTGATCGGGTGCACCGCGTCTCTCTATTCGTGGGCGTATCTTGCCGACCATCTGAAACGAGGCGTGATTGCTCCCGGACGGCCGAGGCTCTTTTGGTGCCTGTTTCACCTCTTTCTCTTTGCGATGATTGTGGCCACGATCGCCAACAGTTTGGGCGTGCTCTGGGTGGCCATGGAAGGCACGACGTTGGCGACCGCATTTCTGATCTCCTTCTTCCGTACACGTGAGGGATTCGAGGCAGGATGGAAGTATCTCATTATCTGTTCGGTGGGCATCGCGTTGGCCTTGTTCGGAACCGTTCTGACCTATTACTCGTCCGTTCATGTCTTGGGCGATGTCAGCGCGGCCTTGAACGTCACGACCTTGCAGAAGGTTGCCGGTCAATTGGATCCTCAAGTGCTCAAGCTGGCCTTCATCTTCGTGCTCGTCGGCTATGGAACCAAGGTTGGATTGGCCCCCATGCATAGTTGGCTGCCGGAGGCCTACAGCGAAGCGCCGGCGCCGGTGGTGGCAATGTTGGCAGGGGTGCTCGAGACAGTCGCCGTCTATGCGCTGCTTCGGACCAAAAGCATTATGGACCCGGCCCTCCCGGAGCATTACACGGGTAATCTATTGGTGTTCATCGGCCTGCTCTCGTTTGTCGTGGCGGCGTTCTTCATCCTGATCCAGCACGGCTATAAACGTCTGTTCGCCTATTCGAGTATCGAGCACATGGGCATCGCCATGGTAGGCTTCGGAGTCGGAGGAACCACCGGAACATTTGGCGGCCTCTTTCATCTCCTCAACCACGCGCTGGCCAAGTCGTTGGCGTTTTTCTCGGCAGGCAATATCCACCGACGGTTTGGTAGCCTTGAAATCAAAGACGTGCGAGGCTTGGTGACGGTGCAGCCGGTAACAGCGGTTGCACTTCTGGTGGCAGGCTTGGCGCTGGTGGGCATGCCGCCTTTCTCCATGTTCCTCAGCGAATTCATGGTTGTGTCGGCTTTGGCCACCCAGAGTTTTGCCTCTGATACGCTGCACCTTGGACGATTCCTCACGATCATTATTGCCCACGATGTACGCAGTCTCGCGATCGTCACCGTGCTGCTGGTATTTGCCGCGGCTCTGTTCGGAGGCTTCACCTATCGCCTGGCCTCGATGGTATGGGGCACCGTGCCGGATGGTGTGAGACGCGGTGAGCAGTGGGACGTTGGCCATATCCCACTACTCGTGACCGTTGGCGCGATCGTGGGGTTGGGTTTAGCGATTCCCGAGCCAGTGAAAAGGCTGATGGGTCGGGCCGTCGCCATCTTAATGGTGAGGTAAGCATATGGCTGATGCACAGACAGCGATGATTCAATTGAAGGAGGCCTATGGAGCTTCCATCGCGGAGATGACCCCCATCAATGGTACGCCGAGGCTGCGGGTTAAAAAAGATGATGTGCCTCAAGTGGCGCATTTTCTCCATACGCATCCGAGTTTGCGCGGAGCCTTGTCGCTCCTCTGGGCCGTGGACCATCGGCCACGCGAATCACGATACGAACTCTGCTACCTCTTCACGCTGGCGGAGCGCAAAGACTGGCTGCTGCTCTGCACAGATCAGCCGACCGATGACCGTCTCTTCCCGTCGATCACGCCGCACATTCATGCCGCCAAGTGGTACGAGCGAGAGATTCGCGACATGTTCGGATTGATTCCGAAGGGGCATCCGGACTTGCGGCGCCTGGTCCGCCACGAACACTGGCCCAAAGGGACACACCCACTGAAAAAGGACTTCCCTTGGAACCGCGTGATGGGTCGGCAGCAGGGCGAACATCACTTCCGTCAGATTGAAGGGGAAGGGGTGTTTGAAGTACCGGTGGGCCCGATCCATGCCGGGATCATCGAGCCGGGCCATTTTCGTTTTTCTGTGGCAGGTGAGCCCATCATGCAACTCGAGCTGCATCATTTCTGGACACATCGCGGAGTCGAGAAGCTGTTCGAGCAACAAGAATTGACCGCAGCGGTTCCGTTGGCCGAACGAGTGTCCGGCGATACGACGGTCGGCCACGGTCTCGCCTACTGCCAGGCGGTCGAATCGCTGCTCCACCTACAGGTGCCACGCCGTGGACGATACCTACGGAGCCTGTTTCTCGAGCTGGAGCGACTCCACAACCATCTCGGCGACGTGGGCGCGATCTGTAACGATACGGCCTATGCCCTGCCCCATGCCCATTGTGGCCGGATGAAAGAGCAGCTCATGCAGCTCAACGACCGGCTGTCGGGCTCACGATTTCTCCGGGGCGTCAACCGGGTGGGCGGAGTCGCTGTGGATCTCACGGCGGTGCAGCTGGCCGAGATAGTCGCCGAACTGGACCGCATAGAAAAGGACTTTTCAGAACTGGAATCGATCATCGCCTCCAACGCCTCCCTGACAGACCGTCTGGAGACCACCGGCATCTTGACGGAACGCACGGCCTGGGATCATGCGGTGGTGGGAGTCGTCGGACGGGCATCGGGACTCGATCAAGACCTCCGGCGTGATCGACCGTTTGCCGCCTACGACGAACTTCAGGTCAAGGTGGTGACCTACCGCTACGGCGATGTGCGGGCGCGGATGCGGGTCCGTATGGATGAAATTCATGAGTCGATGCGGCTGGTCCGAGAGGTGCGCGCGAAGATTCCGCAAGGGCCGGTCGCCGTCGAACCAAGCAGCAGGCCACAGGCCGGTGAATGGGCCTTGTCAGCAGTCGAAGGCTGGCGTGGTGAAATTCTGTACCTGGTGATGGCCGGCGAGAACGGGAACATTCATCGGTGTAAGGTCCGCGACCCGTCCTTTGTGAACTGGCCCGCGATCCAGTGGGCGGTGCTGGGAAATATCATTCCGGATTTCCCGCTCATCAACAAGAGCTTCAACCTGTCCTATGCGGGGAATGATTTGTAATAGGCTAGAGGCACGAGGCAAGCGGCCAGAGGGCAAGAAATGGGAAACATCGATAAACTCCAGCCTCTCGCCTATCACCTCAGGCCCGTCAGACGGAAGGAGGACCCATGTTCCGCATTCTGAAGAAAAGCCTCAAAACCGGAGTCGTGACAGGCCGGCATCCCGCAGCCGCGCCGACTGTGGAAGCGCCGACATCGGAGGCACAAGACAAGGCCAAGCCGTTCCGTTCCTCGCTGGCGTTTCGCGCGGTGGATACCGGCTCGTGCAATGCATGTGAGATGGAGATGAATGCGCTGGCGAACCCGGTGTATGACATCGAGCGGTTCGGCATACACATTGCGGCATCGCCGCGGCACGCTGATGCGTTGGTGGTGACGGGGCCGGTCACCGTCAACATGGAGCGAGCCTTGAAAGACGTGTACAAACAAACGCCTGATCCGAAGATTGTCATCGCCCTTGGTGACTGCGCGATTAACTGTGGCATGTTCAAAGGCAGCTATGCCGTGACTGGTCCAGTGGACCGCCACGTTCCTGTCGATGTTCGTATTCCCGGCTGCCCCCCTCGCCCAGCGGAAATTCTCAAGGCCCTTTCGGAATTGCGTGAGCGAAAGCCCTAGTCTGAGGAGAATCTGCTCGTGAGGTGCCAGAAAACATTTTTGCGACCGCAGCTTTGCCGGGACCCTGAGCCAGGCATAACATAATAGGATAGGCCATGTCTGGCAGGGCTGTTGCCTTTTGCGACAGCGGATTTTTCATATCAGACCTGGAATGCCCCAGAGGAATAGTTTTCACCTTCGGACGCCTCTGTAAGACCTCGCCAAATCAAGACAATGCTCGATCCACTTCTCGCAAATCTCTGGCACGGCCTTCGCTTTTCAATTTGAGAGAAGCCTATTTATCCAAGGAGGAATCGCTATGGACAATCAAGAGACAAAATCTTCGACACAGGCCGTTGCACTCGCATTTTTAGGGGGGGCCGTGGCGGGAGTGGTGGCAGGTTTGCTTCTCGCTCCGCAGTCGGGGGAAGAAACGCGCCGGGCTTTGAAGGGGTATGCCAGGAGGGCTGAGGAAGAAGTCCTGGAGAAGGCGAAGGAGGCGCGAGCCGCACTTGATGAGAGCATCGAGCGTGGGAAGCATTTCATCGCAGAGAAAGCAGCGGATGTCGAGGCGGCGGTCAAAGCCGGCCGAGAAACCATGAAGGAAAAAATGGATAAATGCTGTAGCTGACTTTGCCATTTTCAGGGAGGGTTATTGCGATGCTGCCGGTCGAGGATATTCGGAAGAAGTTGTTAACCCAGCGGCGTACCCTGTTTCGTCAGGCCGCCCAGACAGAAGACGAGTTGCTCTGGCTTGAGACCGACGTCGAAAGCGAAGTGCAGGAGCGAGGGCAGGGGGAGAAAATGGTTCAGTTGCTGGATCGCCTGGATGAGCGTATGAAGGCCGAGATCGAGTCGATCGACCGGGCCCTCGTCAAGCTGGGCACAGCACGGTATGGCAAATGCGAGCAATGCGGAAAGGACATCCCTCAATCCAGGCTGGAGGCCCTCCCCGCGGCGGCCATGTGTATGGTTTGCGCACAGGCGGGGGAGAACAAGGCGGCGCTGAGGAAATAACTGATGCAAGCGGTCCGCTTTCATGGCCGAGGGGGGCAGGGCGCGAAGACCGCAAGCCGCATTCTGGGAACCGCTGCGTTCCTCGAAGGGTACCAGGCTCAGGACTCCCCGATTTACGGAGCCGAGCGGCGCGGTGCGCCGGTGGCTGCCTTTACGCGGATCGCCAAGGAGCCGATTCGCGAGCGTGGCCTCATCGCCCGTCCGGATCTTGTTGTCATCGCCGATGCGTCGCTCATAGACGATCCTGCCGCCCGTGTGCTGGACGGAATCGATGAACGAACGGCGGTCTTCGTCAATTCATCACTGACAGCGGAACAATTGGGCGCTCAGACCTCGCATGCCGGTCGCCTGACCACGTTGGATCTGACCGACATCGCTCTACAACAGTTTGGGAAGCGCGGCGCGATCAGCGCCCTGCTCGGTGCCGTGGCAGGACGGCTCGTTGGACTCCGTCGGGAGTCGATCCACGAGGCGATTGCACGGGAGTTGGCGGACTTCGGACTCGCGGCACCGGTGATTGAACGGAATCAAACGGTTGCGCTCCAGTGTTACGACGCCGTTCGCACGGTTTCGGTGGTGGCAGGCGCGCCGCAGCCGATCGCACCGGCGCAGCTTCAAGTGCCGACCTATGAACCTCCGACCAGAGGAACCGCCAGGATCAGCGCCGCAGCGAATTCGGTTCTGCGTGAAACCGGCGGCTGGCGAACCTTCCGGCCGGTGCTGGTGCCGGACAAATGCAACGGCTGCTGGCTCTGTTTCGCCTATTGCCCCGACGGGGTCATTTCAATGAACAAAGACGACAGGCCCGTGATTGATTACGACCATTGCAAGGGATGCCAGATCTGCGTCCATGAATGTCCGACCGAGGCATTGGTGGCAGAGCGGGAGAAGGAAGGAGCGGTGGCATGGAAGGCGAAATGATGACCGGCAACCTCGCGGCGGCCTGGGGCGCGAGGCTGGCCGGGGTGGATTACGTCCCGGCGTTTCCGATCACGCCGCAGACGGAAATCGTGGAGGCGCTGGCCAAGTGGTGCGAGAACGGCGCGATGGCGGCCAGGTTTGTGACGATGGACTCAGAGCATTCGATGATGACGGCGGCCGGAGCTGCCGCGGCCACGGGGGCCAGGGTCTTCACCGCGACATCCAGTCAGGGATTGCTCTATGCCATCGAAGTGCTCTATTCGATCTCCGGCTGGCGTGTGCCGCTCGTCCTCGTCAACGTTTCCCGGGCGCTGGCTGCACCGATTACGCTCGAGCCGGATCATAACGATGTGCTGGCCTCGCGGGATTGCGGTTTTCTTCAGATCCACGCCGAGACCTGCCAGGAAGTGCTGGATTCGATCCTCATGGCCTATCGGATCGCAGAGGATGAGCGGGTCATGTTGCCGGTCATCGTCAATCTGGACGGTTTCTACCTTTCGTTCACCCGCGAGCCCGTGATCATACCGGATCCGGAGCAGGTCAAGCTGTTCCTGCCGCCGTTTCGCCCTGCTCACTTGGGCTTCAAAGCCTCGGCGCCACATGCGCTCGGCGTGGCGGTCCTCGGCGGGACGCCGTACTCGTATTTCCGTCATCAAATGCATCTGGCTGCCATGAACGCCTTGGACGTGCATCGGGAAGCGGCCGCTGCGTTCGAGCAGCTGTTCGGACGTCCGTACGATGTGGTCGAGGGCTATCGGCTTGAGGATGCGGAAGATGTGCTCGTCATGACCAATGCCTTTGCGAGCAAAGGAAAGGGTGCGGTCGATGTTGCCAGGGCAGAGGGCAAGCGGGTCGGATTGCTGCGCCTGCGCATGATCCGTCCCTGGCCGGCGGACGCCATCTGTCACGCGCTGCAAGGCCGCCGGGCCGTGGCAGTCCTGGATCAGAATCTGTCTCCGGGACAGGGCGGCATTCTCTTTCAGGAGATTGCAGCCTGCCTCTATCACGAAGCTCTACGGCCGCGGGCGCTCTGTTCCTTCATCGGAGGCCTGGGTGGAAAGAATATTTCGGAAGGTGAGCTTCGGGCGATCTTCGAACAGACGGCAGAAGCGGGAATCCGAGGGAAAGGGATCGGGCCGGTCCTGCTGTACACAGAAGCCGAGCACCGCGAGATGGTGCAACTGCAGGTTCTTGCCGCCGGATCGAGAGCTGAAAGCTGACGGCTAATAGCTGAGAGGTTCCGTCATGACCTGGCAACGAGAGACATTCAAGAAGATCAAACAGATTCCCCGTGAAGAACACGTGCTTCCGGGAACAGCACTCTGTGCCGGGTGCGGAGGGCTGGAGGCGTTGCGACTGGCCGCGAAGGTGTTGGGCGACGATGTCGTCTACGTGAATGCCGCAGGATGTTTTACGATGCTGGCTGCCTATCCATTCACGCCATTTAAGGGTTCGTGGCTCTATACCACCATGGGATCGGCGCCTGCCGGCGCGCAGGGTGTGCGAGACGCATTGGACGTGTTGATCGCCAAGGGCCGGTTGCCGAAAGAAGAGGATCTGAAAGTCGTGGTGCTGGGAGGAGACGGCTCGACCTACGACATGGCCCTCTCTTCGACATCGGGCGCCATCACAAGGAAGTTAGATTTCTACTATTTTTGCTACGACAACGAAGCCTATGGCAATACCGGCGCGCAACTCTCTCCCGCAACGCCCTATGGCGCACGGACGACCACCTCGCCCTGCAGCCTGCAGCACCCGTCCGGTACCACGCAGGAGAAGAAGGACATCTTCGAGATCTGGCGGGCGCACAAACCGCCCTATATCGCGACCGTCGCACCGCGGTATCCGCTGGATCTGGAAGAAAAATTCGCGAGGGCGGCGAAATTCACGGGTCCGAAGCTGTTCCTCGCGCTGTCCGCCTGCCCCACCGGCTGGCTGTACGATCCCGGGGAAACGCCGGAGGTGGCCAAGTTGGCGGTCGAGACCGGTCTCTGGCCCTTGAAAGAGGCGATCAACGGGGAAGTCACCCACACCTACATTCCCAAGCGCAAGCCGGTGGAAGAGTACCTCAAGTTGCAGGGCCGGTTCCGGCATCTGTTCGAACCGACCAGGCAGGACGACGCTATCCGGCACATTCAAGCGCGGGTCGATGAATATTGGCAACAGGTCAAAGGATGATAACCCTTCTGGACGTAGGTGATTCATGGAAATCAAAGTGTTGTTGTGCAACTGCAAAGGGCTCTGTGATTCATTCAAAGAGTCCGACATGAATAAGCTCCCGTTCGAAGTCGAATCAGACCTGGACGTCAAGTACACCGTCCTCAGCCCGCAGTTGTGCGGCCAGGGCGGGAACGCCATTTTGGAGGAGGCGATGAAGACGGCCAGGCCGGACAGCTACCTGCTCGTCGGCGCATGCGCCCCGAAGGCCCAGGAGAAGCTCTTCAAAAAACTCATTCGGGCGACCGGTTTTAATGAGAAGCACTTCGTCCCCGTGGACATCCGGGGCACCGACAATAAAGGAATTCTGGATCGTTTGCGGGAAGCCGTCGAAGGGATCCTCAAGCAGGCAGAAGCCGCGCCGAGCGCGCCGTGAGCCGCCAACAGGAAAAAGATCTGATCCGGTTAAATCGGGGGGTCATGAGGACGCCAGACGTAATCCTGCAATCTATTGGGAGATTATTGGGGCGGGCGAGTCTGAGCCTCCTACCATTTATATATAGAGGGAAACAGGTCCTCCTTGGAGGGGCGGCTCGTGGGATTCTTTGTGTCGTGTTATCAGTCGGTTGCAGCGAGGTTGAACATCACCATGGAGAGCAGCTGTCTAACCCCTACCTGACCTCCGATACCAGGCAGCCCATTCCACTGTCGTCATCGGCCGGGAAAGAACATCGCGCGGTGATGTTACAGCACCTGGAAACCATTCAGGTGATCATGAACGCGCTGGTTGAAGAGGACTACGAGTTGGCGAAAGGCCTGACTGAATCGCACCTGGGCTTCTTCATGCATCGGCAGGCGATGGCGTATCAGCAGCCGGAGAATTTTCCACCCGCCTATCACGACTTGGCCATGGCGCATCACGCGGCGGCGGAAGAGTTGGCGCGCATCATTCCCACCAAAGACCTGAAACAGATCTTGCCGCAGTTCAACAATGTGCTGAAGGCCTGTGTGGCCTGTCATTTGGAATTCAAAGTCATAACTGGTTCGTGAAGCGTTTCTCGTTGGGGATAGGAGCGTATGGCTGATGGCTTATAGCTGATGGTGGGAAAAGGAGCGGGGGATAAAGCCTATAGCACGGCGGGGGAGGAAATTTTTTGATTGGGCCATGTGCTATCAGCTATACGCCATATGCTCTTGGCTTTTCATGAAGGAGAGGAACAATGAGTGAGCAGAAAACCATCAGCGGGTTTTATGAGCAGGACCATGATCGGTTGGATGAGTTGTTCAAGACCTTTCAAAATTTGAAACGGTCCGATTTCGGTAAGGCCAAGGAAGCGTTCAAAGAATTCAAGTTCGGCTTGCAGCGGCATATCGTGTGGGAAGAGGATCTGTTATTCCCTCTGTGGGAAGAGAAAACCGGCATGTCCGAAAGCGGGCCGACCTTCGTCATGCGGAACGAACATCGCCAAATCGGGCAGCTGCTCGAAGCCATTCACCGGAAGGTGGCGGACCAGAACCCGGACAGCGACCAAGAGGAACAGGCGCTGCTGAATCTGCTCGGCTCCCACAACATGAAGGAAGAAAGGGTGCTCTATCCCTCCATCGATCAGGTGACCAGTGGGGCAGAACGTGAAACAGTCTTCAGGAGCATGAAGAACATCCCCGAAGAGCGCTACAAGCTCTGTTGCGGAGAGGGGCACGCTTGATATGTTGGACAGAGGTCCTGGCATCCTCGTGGCGCTGCTCATTGTTGGGGGAGGAGCTTGGGTGAGC
>JAGXAR010000019.1 GCA_018971525.1 Nitrospirota bacterium | reverse complement strand
GGCCGCAGTGGCGGGACTCTAGCATCGGGGTCTAAGTCGGTCAAGGTCGGCGTCGTAGGCGCAAACAGCCTGGCAACAAGCTGTTTGCGCCAGAGGTCTGATCGGTCGAGCGAGTCGATCCCACTATGCTGCTTCGATCCGCGGTCTCTCATCATCCTTTCGGATGAGAGATTTACTGCGGTCCATCACTTCTTTCACGCCGGATTGGACGGCTCGACTCCATCGAGTCGCTTGCAGTTGGGCCTTCTTCGCATAGCGACCGACATTACGGCGGGTTTCTGCTCCCGTTTTCGGCGCAAAGAGTAATCCAATTCCCGCTCCGACCACCGCCCCACCTGCCACCAACGCTGCGACCTTTGCTACCTGACGTCCCTGGTCTGACATGGTGAACCTCCTTGAAACCTGTGAATGATGAATGTGATTGCCGGTATCCTGCACGATCATGTTCTATCCCTTCAGCAGTAAGCGTGCCAGACGAGAAACCACAAAAATCTCGCAGGATTCGTTGGAGCCCAGTGCCTACGATTAAGAACGATTAATTTTCGGTTGCGTTTTCCTCACAGGTCACGACACAGGCGTGACAGAAAACCAACAGAAGAAAGCGGTAGGCCACTCAAACTGGATTTTGGCAACGCTCAGAATTGATTTTCCGTGGAGCATTCGCGTGCTTGCAATGGTTGAGCCCCTCCCCTATTATCCTCAGACACGCCACATGAGGCACTAATGACCTGGTTAGACGCGATCCCCTACCCCAACATCAGCCCGGTATTCTTTGAGCTGGGGCCACTGCAGTTTCGCTGGTACGGTCTGATGTATCTGATCGGACTGGCGGGTGCCTATTTCCTGATCACGCGTCGAGTGGAGTCGCAGGGCCTCTCCATGACCAGGGACCAGGTCTACGACATGGTCGTGTGGGCTGCGTTAGGGGTGTTTATCGGAGGACGGCTCGGCTATACGCTCTTCTATAATTTTTCCTACTATGTGCAGCATCCTGCCAAGATCCTGGCGGTCTGGGAAGGTGGCATGTCGTTCCACGGCGGCCTGCTCGGCGTTATCGTCGCCTTATTTTGGTTCAGTCAACGGCAGGGTATTCCCGCCTACCAGGTTGCAGACTTGGCCGCCGTTGCCACGCCGATTGGGCTAGGATTCGGACGGCTCGGTAATTTCATTAATGGGGAATTATACGGTCGAGCGACCGACGTCGACTGGTGTATGGTGTTTCCGAATGGAGGGCCTGCCTGCCGCCATCCTTCACAGCTGTACGAGGCGGGCCTTGAGGGCATTTTCTTGTTTACCCTGTTATGGGTCATCGCGAAAACCATGCCGCCACCGGGAACCCTCTTCTGGGGTTTCATCACCGGCTATGGATTCTGTCGGATGATCGTCGAATTCTTTCGCGAACCGGATGCCCACCTTGGTTTTATCCTTGGATCCTTCTCCATGGGACAACTCCTGTCCTTTCCCATGATCGTGGTGGGAGTCTTCATGCTCGCCCTCGGCTATCAGCGTCGAACCTTGATTCAGGCTAAATCTCAGTAAGGCATCTCCTCATCATCCAGCCCGACATGGTGTCCGAGCTCATGGACCACCGTGTCGCGGACCTCGTGAATGACTTCGGCCTTCGTCCGGCAGAGGCGCAGGATGGGGCCTCGATAGATGGCGATACGGGCGGGCAGCTCACCAGCAGGCTGGAAAAACGATGTCTCATCGATCGGGACGCCTTGATACAGACCCAGAAGATCGTCTTCTGATTCCAATTCAAGATCCTTCAGGACATCGGCCGGAGGTTCTTCTTCGACCACGATGGAAACCTCGTCGGCGAGCGTCGCGAAGCGGGCCGGCAATCCGGCGAGTGCCTCTTGGATCCACGTGTCGAACTCTTCCTGCGAGGCAGTCAATGGGCGTCGAGATCGTGGCATCGCGCTGGTTCCTCGCGACGGCTATTGTGGCTTGGCATCCAGGTATGATCTCTTATTGAGGTCATCGTTGACGCTACTCGCGCGAAGTGGAGGCGCATCCCAGATGACCTTATTTCCCGGAGCCAGATTCGCCGCCTCCATATAGTGCTTCTTAGCTTCAACTTTGTTGCCTGCGCGATACAGCGCGGTGGCCAGGTTATAGTGCGCTTCGGCCAAGGTAGGCTCTGCAGCAATCGTTTGACGGTAGACCTGTTCGGCCTCAGCCCACTTCTGCGCCGAGAACAAGGCGTTGCCTCGTTCCAATTCCGCGGCCACGGCAGGAGAAACTCCCGCTGGAGCCTGCAGCACCGTGAGCGGTTTCGACAACGGACTCGTACAAGCCACGAGGAACCATATTCCAATCAAACTCATGAGTCTGGCGTTCATAGGCAGCCTCCTCCTAGACTTCAATAGCGATACCTGGCCGTAAAAAGATAAACTGAAACGAGAGAGATGACAATCCTAAAGAACTCGCAACGGCTTGTGAATAACTATCAGCTTGGGATCGATAACGATCAGCTCTGGCTTGTACATCCGTAGCCGCCACATCATCCGTCTTATAGTCGGCAATCCAGATCCGGTCGTCAAGCCGGTAAATCAGGTCAATCACACCCTCCATCATCTGCCCGTCGCCCAGGGGCATGACGAACGGGACCTCTCGCCCGAGCACCGTCGCACGTTGCAGTCTTTTGTACGGCTCGGAGGAAAGGAAGCGTTCAAAGAGCGCAGTGAGATCCCCTGTGACTTCGTCCGTCAGTTGCGGATGATCCTGTCTTACATAGCGACGATTGATCTGCTCGATGACTGTACCGATTTCAGAGCGAGGCCTGGTGAAGTCCCACTGTTCGAGTACCGCATGGGCACAGACTCCCACCAGCCGGGCCAAATCGACTTTCCCCTCAGTCACAGGGCGCAGGAAAACGGCCTCGGGCCTGCTTCCCGCGAGGTTCGAAGGGGTCAGTCGTCGCGGTGTCGTTCGACGCTGCTCCCACTCAACCTGTCGCGCGTGACGGCGAATGAGAATCGGGCCAAGGGTCAGTCTAGGGGCCATCGTGAACAGAGGTTCCTGTCTACACCGTCTCGATGCCGCAGTGGCCGGCGTGATGACACGAGTAAGTCTGCTTGTTCCGATGCAGATTTCGTCAGTCGGCGATGGGCCTGTCCCGGCTGACATCGCTTCTCCGAGCAGGGAGAGGACGGTGTCATGTCCCGGTTTGGTGGTCTGCCCGCCGGATAAAACCAGCAGATCGCGCGCCCTCGTCATGCCGACATACAGGAGTCGCCGCTGTTCCGCCTCTTCCCGCGCCGCCATCTTCATGTCCACGAGCACGGCTCCGAGATTCGAGCGGGCTCCCATCTGCAGGCTATAACAGCGGCTCGACCAATCATGATGGATGGACGGCCCCTTGCGAGGGCTCTTTGACCCCTGGTGCAGGCCGGGAAGAATAACCACAGGAAACTCCAATCCCTTGGCCTTGTGGATGGTCAGCACGCGGACGGCGTCCAGTGATTCTTCAGCCAGAGCGCTTTCCGCCTCATCCGGCTGTTCCGACACCCTGGTCATCATCAGGTCAACGAACCCAGTCAAGGTGAGATGGGGGCGATCGGCGAGTGTCTCGGCCATATCCCGTGTCTTCCGTAGATTGGCCACGGCTTGCTCACCATGGAGCGATGCCGCTGCCAACTCCAGAACCGGCAATCGTTCGAAGATCAAATCGATGGCATCAGGCACAGGTCGCAAGGGAGCGAGCCGGTGCAGTTCGGCCAATCGCTCATAGAGTCGCCTCACCGTTCCTGCCTGTGGATGGTTCCAGGCAGACAGCCGTTCACGCCGTTGATAGTCCAACCCCTCCATCTGCTGGAGTGCAAGTAGATTCCGGTCCGCCATGCCGCCGAGGGGTGAGCGCAGGATTCCGACGAGCGCAATCGTATCGTGCGGGTTGTCGATGACCCGGAGGAGGTTGACCAAATCGATAATCTCCTGGCGGCGATAAAAATGCTTTTCCCCGTCAGTGATATAGGCGATGTCGTAGCGGCGAAGGGCATCGAGATAGACCTGTGCCTGGGTCAACTTTCTGAAGATCAGGGCGATGTGACCCGGTTGAAGTGGGCCTTCGCGTCGATCACGATCAGTGACCGTCGTGCCGGAGAGAAGCTCCTCTTTCAGCCAGCGCGCCAGCGCCTCCGCCTCCGCCCGAGTTGCAGTCTGCACATCGAACTCCTCGTCGTCCTCTCCCGGCGTGACGAGGCGAAGCTGCGCCCCGGAGACTGAAACTTCCGGTTTGCGTTGAGGCCTGGCTGCCAGCGGTTCATTGGCCGGCTGAACATGTTCTGTCGGTTGGAAGAGTCGGTCGAAGACATTGTTGACGACGTCGAGCACGGCCCCGTTGCTGCGAAAGTTCGTCACCAGAGAATAGACCCCACCCCCACCCGCTCGAATTTTCTCCACCACCCGCTCAAAGGCTTCAATGTCGGCTCGGCGGAAGGCATAGATCGATTGTTTGGGATCCCCCACGATAAATAATTTGCCAGGCTCCAAGTCCACGTCTTGCCACGAAGTCTGATGACTACCGGGCCGTTCACCTAGGTAGAGGATGATCTCGTACTGCACCGGATCGGTGTCCTGAAACTCATCGACCAGGATTGCCCGATAGGTCTGTTTGATCCGAGCGCGGACGGCAGGATGGTCGCGCAAGAGAGTTTTTGCCCGTACCAACAACCCATCGAATGCGATCATCCCTGAGGTGAGAAACCCTTGACGTACTTGATCGAGGAAGGGTCGCACGAGCGTCACCACCTCTTGAAAGTATGACTGGTCGACCGTGAGGAATTGTTGGGCGAGCCCTATGATGGAAGCCGCCTCCTGGAATGAAGCCTCATCCCATCCGACAGGGGCCTTTCCCAGATCCTTCTCCAGGACGGCCCGTTCATGCTGAGGTAAATGAGCGAGGCCCGGCGGCCCCTTCTCCAACAAGAGTGTCAGCAACTGCACCGCGGCGGCGAGCATGTGTTCCGCCTTACGCCGCTTGGGTCGATCCTGTGCGGCAAGGAGAGTGGCGGCACTAACATGTGTGGTCGCGATCCAGTCACGAAACGTTCCCTCCAGGGAGAGGGATCGGCACTGACGTTCCAGCTCACCGAGGTCCACAAAATCCCCGGCGAGGGCAGCGGTAAACTGCTGGAGATCGTCGAGGGTGGTCCCAGCCAGGACTCGTCGCCATCGGTCATGCTGTGGGCCCGATGATCCGAGCTCATCGTCCAACCAACGGTCCCAATAAGAGTGAAATAATTCCTTGAATCGTGATCCATCATCCTCTTGAAATAATGGATCAAGTTCAGACTCAATCGGATGGAGCCTCAAGAGGTGCGCAGCAAAACTATGCAAGGTGCCGATCTGGGCTTTTTCCATCTGCTCAAGGGCCGTCCCGGCCCGTTCACCTACTTGTTCAGCTGAGAGATGGTACCGGGACCGGAAGATAGCGATCAGGTCATCGGCCTGCTCGGTCAGGCGAAGGAGCTGCGCGCGCAGCCGCTGCTTCATTTCAGTCGCGGCTTTGTTGGTAAATGTGAGGGCCACGATCTCCGTGATGGCCAAGGGGTTTGGCTCTCTCAGGAGGAGGTTCAGGATGCGATTGACGAGGATCGTGGTCTTGCCGGTCCCGGCCCCTGCGACCACCACGACATTGCGGTCCCAGGTTGTCTCCGCGAGGAGCCGATCCTGGGAGTCCGCGAGTGTCAGTCCCTCACTCATCGCTTACTTTCTGTTTTCTCAACTTGCGTAAGACTCGGGCCTGGGGCGATCGGTAAGAACGCCACCAGGCCATGGCGTCGTGGCGTCGGCAGGCTCCCGAAAATTCGCAGTAGTCGCAATAGCCATCGGGGAGAATAAAAAACTCTCTGCGCGCGATGCCTTGGATCAATGTGGAGAGCGTCTGCCGGATCATGTCACCGGTGTGGCCGGTCCAGAGACCCGCGTCAAACGTTGAGCGAGCGATCGGCTGCTTCCACTCCGGAGCCAGGAAGAGTAATTGGACATCGGTTGGTGGAGGCAGCGACGGCAGCGTCATGCGGGCATAGAGCGGTGGTTGCAATCGAAACCCGCGCACAGCCGACAGTGCAAGGTTGCGATCCGCAGCGGTGATCTCATTGCCCTGCTTAAATTTATAATCCACGATACGGAGCGCCGGAGGCTCAGCCCGATAATCGACGCGGTCCAATGTGCCATGAATTTTCAGGAAAACCGTGGACGCATCGGACTCCAGCGGAACAATTCCTTGGGCGGCAGCCTCAAACGCCACAGGCCGGAACCCGGTTGCCTGATACTCAGCCTGGTCGGAAGAGACGGCAGCCGCGACCAACTCCGTCACCTGTTCGCAAGCCAACGTCCAGAGCAGGGCGTGCCCCGTCCCCTGACTTGCAGCATGGGCGGCAAACGTATCGCTCACTGCCACATTCACCGTGGATTGCACCGTAGCCTCGGTCAGCAAGTCATCTGGCCACTGGAGCAGCACCAACCGTTCGTAGCTCAAACGTAGCGATTCATGAATAAGGGTCCCGAGCGTTAAGGGAGGCAGGTGGTCATGCCGAGGCCGTTGCACGGGCTCCAGCCGAAGAACTTTTTCTGCGAAATACTGAAACGGACAGGTCGCATACCGTTCCAATGCTGTGGGCGAGAAGCTCCGTTCCGCGGCAGTGGGTAAAGCAGGGGCCTCGGTTTCAACCATGCCGTCGAACGGACCAAGCTCGGGGGATTCTCGCTCAATGGTTTTCAGAGTGGCGAGGCCCTGTTCGAAGAGGGGCCGGTCCCGTCCCATCGCATCGAGTACGGGGAGCGCATCATGGCCCTGCAACAGGCAACCCAAAGCCAATTCCTCGGCCGGTATCAGGTCCTGAATCGACGGCTGTTCGCTGATCCGCAGGGTCAGCCGTCGAGGGACCGTCTCTTCCGGCTTCCCGATGAATCGTGGATCGCGCATCGCCATGGCAATGAAGCCGGACGGCGCCATGACTCGCCCTGCTTCGTCGGCTCGCTGGTACGACAGATACAGCCGATTGGTTGCCGAGCGGCTGAGGAGTTCAAATAATAGTAATTCCTCTTCATGCCCGGCTAATTTCTCATCGATTTTATATCCCAGTGTCGATTCCAGTACGACGCGTTGACGGTCACGGAGAAACGGGTCTTCGCGCACGTACCGTGGAAAGATTTTTTCGTTCATGCCAAGAACAAAGAGCGCCCGAACCGTCCGCCCGCGGGCCGTCATGGCATCCAGCACCTGAACGCCCTGGTGCCGGTCCTCTTCGATCGGGATGCTGGTCTCGTCCAATACTCGCCGGAACAATTCGACCCATTCTTCCCAGGTGAGATCTCCTCCCAGCGGGTCCAGCTGCTCCAGACGGGCCAGAGTGGATCGGATCAGAGAGCCAACCTTGGTGAGATCGGCAGGCTCGGGGACTTCGATCGAAGGTGCGTCGAACAAGTCAGGCACGAAAATATGGGATTTCACCAATGTGAGAAAAGCGTCGGTCAGTGCTCCGATCGATCCTTGCGGAGGGAGAGCCCGGCAATCGTGAATCAGTCGCGACGCGAACCCCCACAAGTACGTCAGCTGAGAGTTCTCGCTGGTTCCGACCCCTGCTTCATCGTCTTCGTCAGGCTCCGCTTCCGCGTCGCGAAGAATCGACGAGCTGGCCGGCTCTGCCAGGCGCCTCCATTCGGCTTCTCCTTTCGTAATACCCAAGGTATAGACAAGGGAGCGCCAAATATCAGGCCGGAGATTTGCTCCAGCGGAGCCGGCGCAATGTGCGTGATAGAAGGGCGACGTGACCACGTCCAGCATGGCCGCACGATCAAAGTCATTCAGAGGGAGCGATGCGAGGCGCAAGAGGGTTTTGACCAGGGGTTCGCGCGACAGCGGCCGCCCGGCCGTTGACGTGAAGGGCACCAGATGATGATCGAACACCGATTGCAGCCGGGCCTGGTAGGGCTCCAGCGTACGGGCCACCACGCCGATTTCCTCGAAACGATAGCCATTCACCTCGACCAAGGTCAGGATTTCACGGCAGACCGTCGCCAACTCCTCCTCGACCCCGATCACGTTCGTGACGGAGAGCTCGACCGGGTCCGTTGTTGCGACGCGGTCCCCTTCCTCACTCCGACTCTCATGGGTCTCTGCCAGCGGGAGAAGATGACGTTCAAAAAATTGGCGGGCAAAGAGAAAGGCCGGAAAATCTTGTAGCGGAAAGTACAACGTGGTCGGCGCGACGCGTACCACCGATTCCAGGAACGAGAGTTGGACCTGCGAGAGGTCGTAGAAACCATAGTAGAACAGGCGGTGTAGCCCGTTGAGGAATGAAGAAGCTGAAAGATCCCGGCCGAGTGAGGCAGCCAGGTCATCCGGAGAACCGACCCCGAGCGACCGGCTGGCTTCCATGACGGCCGCATGCAGGGTGAACATGGATCGGAGCCAGGCTCGGTCATCCTCCTCGAACACCCCTTCTCTGAGGGCCCTCAACGCCGTCGTCGGCGCGACCACCGCGTCTTTCAAATCGCGCACCGTCGCCCACAGGCCCTTCCAGGTTCCAGGTGAGGCAGGCAAGCGCGTGAGGGGTTCGAGTCCCGGAAGCTTGCGCCGGACCACCTGCCGCACCAATTGTTCAAAGAAGAAATCGTCGACCAGTTGCAGGGTCGGTTCCGATTTGCTCTCGGAAACAGCCGCGAGTTCATCACGCAGATGGAGAGCCAGTTGGTGGAACGTTAGGAAGTGGATATTGAGGAAGGCGCGAGGCTCGTGACGCGTGAGCAACCATTTCAGCCGCTCCACTAGCGAGGCCGAGGGAACAATGACCGCGAGCGGAGCAAAGGGATCGTCGGTCTTACAGGACCGGATGTCCTCGACCAAAGCACGATCAAGAGCTGGATGAAAAGGCCCTGTGACGATGCAAAGCATGTTCTATGAATGGCGTGAGATGTGTGGCAAGCGGCGAGAGGGCAATTACAAGAGAACAGATGTTCCGGACTGTGCGTTCGTCATGTCTCGTCCCTGCAACGAGCCTCCTAGCACTAGCCGGTTTCTGGCCCCAACAGCTCGCCATTGCAATCCACACAGCACCAGTCGCCATCGATGAATGCCATCGGATCGCCGCACATGGGGCACTCGGGCGGAGGTCCCTTATCGATGACAGGGAGCTCAGGTAGCTCAAAATCGTCTTCGTCGACCATGGAGCGGTCCTTCCTCTACTCGCGCGGTTTCATTTTGAGCAACAAGGCCTTCTCGGCACTCTCCCGACTCGGCACGCCGACAAAGGTCAGTCGCCCATCGATAATGGTCGCAGGCACAGCCCTGACCGAATGCCGGTCGGCGAGGCTTCGTCCATCCTCTGTGGTGATATCCACTTCGCGATAGCTGAAGCTATATTTCACCCGCAACTGTTTCCAGAGACTCTTGGCCGACGGGCAGGCCCCACAACTCGGCGAGACTAAGAGCAAAATGTTCGGCATCGAATTCCTCCAACAGCTGTGCGATCTTAACACCGGGTCGAACGGGGGAGCAAGCAAGGGCGAGGGTGGCTCCGCCCCGGTTTGACTTCCCGCGATGGAAGGCGCAGCATGGTGGGCCTAATCCATGAAGCACAGAGGTCTGCTATGTCCCTGTGTCAGCATTTGCCAAGCCAACTGTACAGAATCGTTGGGGAACAACGGTACACCCCTCGGGTATACTTCGCCGTGAGAGCGTTGTTGCCTATGCGGCGGGAGCTACCATTGATATGACGTCAAGGGCCTTAACCTCATCAAAAAGGAGACCGAGATGAAACGACTGGCAGCCCTTTCGGCCGGACTGATTCTGGGATCGCCCACGCTCGCCCTGGCGGTGGAACATAGTGCGGGCTATCGGGGAATCGGATCGCTCTACTTTACCCTCATGGGTGCGATTTTGATCTATGGCGTCTACGATAGCTTCGGCAAGAAGGCAATGTATGTGGCTGCGCCGATCATTATAGTCGGGCTCTATATGATGTTGCCCGAGAACTAAACACTGACGTCAGGATGCGATGATGGAAGGGATCGGCTGGCCTAGTCCAGCCAGTCCTTCTCTTTCAGCTTCCGTGGAAGATATTTTTTCGTGAGGTACTGGAAGTCTTTGTTGGCAAGGGCGTCCAGTTCGTACTTGAGTCCGCTCGTGAGCATCCGCTTGATTTCAGCCTGCCAGGCCGGTTTCTGGAACCACTGATAGTTGAGGAGCTCTTTCGCGCGGGCGATGTCCTTCTCATTCAGCTTGATCCCGACGTTACGCGGGAGTTCGTACCGTTCAGGGTCGGCGCTGGAGAGACCGATGAACTTGGCTTTGGGAATCGCCATTCGTTGGCTCTCGAAGGCCAGATTGATCGAGCCCTGTTTGACGACGGAATAGATGTAGTACCCCCAGGGATCGTTGTCGACCAAGACATAGACCGGTAGCCGATACTCTTCATGCAGTCGTCGCGCCAAGCGGCGGACCCCGCGGGGCGGTTGCCCGTTTCCCGTCAGCAGTACACAGTTATAACGGCGCCAGAACTTGTCCTCCGAGAGGCGATTCCACTGCGTGCCCTTTTCGACCAAAAGCACGAAATCCGCCGTGCAGCGACGGATCTCCACATATTCCGGCTCGACAATCGACGGGACCGAGTAGCCACCCTTCCCCAGCTTGGCGCAATCCACGCGATCGCCATCGTCCCCGAGCACGAGCGGGCCGACCACACTCCCCCCGTTCTCCGCGCGCACATGTAACTCTTCACGGAGGGCCACGAGTGACACTTCCAGATCCTCTATGATGGGGTCCGATTCATCCTGGGTATCGAACGTATTCTCGTGCGAGTCCTGAATGGTGTGTTTGGTCCGGTAGTAGATCTCTCTGAGCGAGGTCGTCAATTCCGCCCGCTGCAGTTCGGAGAGGGCGTCCGCAACCAGCATGGTCTGCATGAACTTCTTGGCCATTCCCACGTTGAAGAATGAACGCGCCTGTTTCTTGTGGCCCATCTCGAGCAGACCCTTGCGTTCGTTGAAGGTCACGTTCGAAAGGGCGCGAATCGGAATCGCCATCGTCGGATCTTTAGCACGCTGAGCGGCTGTGATCACCAGATCGGCCAGCCCGATCAATTTCTTCTCGACCGTCCCGTTCTTTGTCTGTTTCGTTTTCGCCATGCGTCGTCCTATCTTTTCTTTCGTGTCAGCTGAGCCTTGCGACGTGTGCGGACCGCGCCTGCTGGCTGTGCAACTGAACCCATCTTCGCAAACGATGGGACAGCTGCGTCTCTGCGTGCCCCTCTCTTGGCAGGCGCCGGCTTCGCGGTCTGTCTCCGCCCCGGTTTCGAGGAAGGCCGATTCTCTTCGATGCGTATTCCGTCGGGAACTTCGGTTACCGGCACAATGGTACGCGATACGTGGGGCGTTGGCGGGGCATCTCCCTCAATTCCGTCAGCGGTGACAATGATGGAGTGCGGAAGACCCTCTGGTCCGGCGCCCGTCTTGCCGAGCGTTTCATCCGTCTTGATGCCGCCCGTCCGTGAGGACGCAATTTTGTGCAACTGCGCTTTCAACTTCTCTGTGGGCAGCTTCCCACCCTTCAGTCTGTTACAGGCTTCGACGACTTCCTCGATATAGAGCTCGAAGATATTGCGGCGCCTGAATTCACTCGCCGCCCGCTCTCGCCGCCGAAGGAAGAGCCCGAGTCGTCGCCCGCACTCCCGGAGCGCCAGGGTAATTTCCTTGTGTATCTCATCGTACTCCGCAATCGCTTCTTTGGACTCGCTCGTAAAGGGAACCCACACCGAGGCGATATGCACAAAGATGACCATCGGTCCGGCCGGCAGGGCCCCGCGAGACTGTGCGATCCCATAATTGCGCCAGGTCGTGGCGAGCACCGCTTTGAAGGTGGCACAGGCGGATTGCTGATAGAGCAGCGGGACCCGGTTGGCGTAGCGAATCACGCGTGCGAGTTCCGAGTCTCCCTCCTCCTGCTCCCCCTCTGCCAGCGGCATCGCCGGCTTCTCGGGCTTCGTCGCGCCATCGGGTGCTTTCCCGAAGGCCAACCCCGCCTCGATGATAAAGGGATTGCCGCGGTACACGGAGGGAGGCCGACTCACTGCGGTATAGAACTCACCCTTGATCTGCTTGTAGAGGCCTGAGAGGATCGCCTTCTCGCCGATCGGCGAAAGGCAGTTGGTCGGCGGCGCCATGATCTTTGTCGCTTGAATCGTTTGATAGAGCGTTTCGGCGATCGCACCGCGGATGTCCCGTGGCTTCGCCTTGGGCGAGACCTTCGCCGCTATGCACATCTCATCCGCGAGCGCAGGTGTCACCCGACAGAATTCGCTCGACAGAAAGCTCGAAAGGGTCTGGCTCTTGGCTTCATGAAGCATCTTGAGGAGCATCCCGAACTCGATGCCGTAGGGATGCGGTTTGATTTCCTTCGGCGAGGGCGGCAGCTCGTGATACGCGCGGGGATATTCCTTCGTGTCGCCTTCCGGCGTTCGATAGATGAGCCTCACGTGCGGATTGGCAATAGAGGTCTGCTCGAGATATTCGTCGACCGATGCGCGGCCTTTCTGATAGCGGCCTTCGACTTCGATTGCCACCTGCGTACCGCGAGGCTGCTCCCACTGGATCTGCTTGTTCTCATGGACCAGCGGTTCGTTCTTCTTCGTATCGATCTGCACTTCGAAGTAATGTGCCGCGGCTTTCGGACCGGTACGCGAGATAATCTTCACCGGTTTGCCCGTCGTCAGCTGGCCGTACATCCCGGCGGCCGAGATCCCGATGCCCTGCTGGCCGCGACTCATGCGCAGTCGATGAAACTTGGAGCCGTACAAGAGCTTCGCAAAGATTCTTGGAATCTGCTGACGGACAATCCCGGGGCCGTTGTCCGTGACGGTGATCCGAAAGCGGGTCGCCTGACTCACAGGCGGCACAGCCGAAGGTCCAGTCGCCACGACCTCCAGCTGGACCGTGACCTCCGGAAGAATCCCCGCTTCCTCACAGGCATCCAAGGCATTGTCGACTGCTTCCTTGACGCAGGTCAGCAAGGCTTTGCGCGGGTTGTCGAAACCGAGCAGATGCCGGTTCTTGGTGAAGAACTCTGAGACGGAGATTTCCCGCTGCCGCGCACCCATTTCCACCGCCGTGACGGCCGAGTCTGCACGGGGGCCGGTCTTCTTGGACGCCGGTGGCTGAGGCGGTATCTTCGATGGAAATACTGACTTCGCTGCAGATACAGGGGGCTTGTGCGTGGCCATTCATCCTCTCAAATCATTTACGTGACAAAACCGGGCGGCATTGTACACAGATTGAACGAATCAGCAAACCCTCATAGCCATCCCTTGCAGGTGAAATGGCAAAGCGTCACTCTTGCCGGTCGCGTGAGGAGTGAGGCAGACCATAACGCGGTGGTGAGATGGGGGGAGCGCCAAGCGTAGGACTTCGAGATTAGGGTGGGAGGAGCGCGCACCTGCCGAGGACAGCCAGGTACGGCGGAGATCTCGGCGGGACTTTAGGCTTCCCAGTCAAGCTGGGCTTGCACACCATCCCAACGCTCGACCCCCTGATGAACCATATTCCCTCGGGGCGTTAAGCTCCCCCCACAGGGATACGATATTCCTCGGACATGGGTGAGTCAAGCATTGGCGCACCAGCCGGATGCTGAAACAGTCCGCTAGCGGCATTCCCTGCATCAATGAATCGTGACACGTATCTCGTAAACCTACCGCCGCCAGTTCTGCAACGAGCGACGAACGACGCTTCACGAACGACGTACGAAGGGGGCGGCATTTTTGCGCACCCTGCGGGATGCGTTCTCCTGTTGTCCAAGGCGTGCTGACCATTGAACTATTGTTCTGCCTAGTTTAGTTTTTCCAGAGCCTGTTAGGCGTGACCGCTGCCTTCGGCTTCGTCGTATTCGTCAATAAGCTGCTCAATTTCATCGAGTTCGGCTGGTCGGACGGTCTGAAACGAAACTCCGAATGTGCCCTCTCCGACCCACTGGACACGCGCGTTTTCGATCGAGACCGGTTCCTCCGCGCCGGGAATGACCAGTCGCACCCGGATCACCTTGCCTGGGTAAACTTCGAGGTCACAATCGAACTTGGCGCCACCGACTGACAGGTCGAGGGTCACCCCTTCGATCTCATGCGAGTTCCCCAACAGAAATCCCTGCACCTGCGCCGGCACCCGCCGGTGTTGTCGTCGTTCCAAATTACTCCCGAGGTTCCTGTTTCGCGCACGACCCGGTCGCGATGCTGAGGGAGTGGATTCCGTGCATCGCATGGTCCTCCAGACATGAATGGAGAACGCCGTTACCGGAGCTTGAGGATCTTGCCGTCGAGTTTGGTGTCCGTGACGAATTTCTCGAAATTCTTGTTGTACAGTTCGTTGAGCAACTCCTGGGCGTCCTCTGGATCGAACCAGAAGACCTGGTCGGTCCCGGTACTGGTGAGATCCTCACGGACTTGACTGCCGTCAGCGTGATTCTTCACTTGGACGACCATCCGGCTTTTGGCGTTGAGGGTGGTCTGTCCAATACTGCTCTTGGCATCAACGCCGACATCGACAAGTTTGCCGGTGATGGTCATATCTGCTCCGACTGCTCCATTACCTTTGGCGACGGTCGCGTTCCAGCCTTTCCGCTTGAGATAGTCAGCGAAGGCCTGTGCCGTAGCGTCACCGAGGGTGCCGCTGGGGAGGCTGAAGTGACTCTCTCCGCCCCATAGATGAAGTCTGGTGCCGAGGTGCGATCGGTCGGTGCGATTATCTTCAAAAGGCTGAATCTCGACGGTCGCCGAACTCACCGCGACGACCTTCTCATCGGCCCCGCTCACGACGGGGACCTTGAGATCGATACGCTCGGCCTTGCCTGCACAGCCGGACGTCAAGATGATTCCGAGAAGCCCGATGCCGACGAATTGATAGTGCTTCACAGATCCCTCCCTCGTGATGTGATGGCCTGATACCTGTGACGAGATCTTCCGACCGAGTCGACGTTTATTTGGTAACGAAATGTGCCCGCCGATTCTGTTGATAACAGTCTTCGTTCTGCTGCTTGCAGAAGGGCCTCGTTTCTCCATAGCTTGTGATCTGGAGCTGCGAGGCTGGGACACCCAGGTCCTGGAGATACGTCTTGGCGGCGCGCGCCCGCTTCTCGCCCAGGACGAGATTGTAGGCTAAGGTGCCGCGCTCGTCGCAATGGCCTTCTATCAACGCAGTCTTGTTTGCATTGGCACGGAGCCATCGGGCATTGGCGTCCAATATCGGCATGGCATCCGTCCTGATCTGGAATCGGTCGAAATCGAAGAAGGCGTCACCCAGAGCACTGCCGCCTGACGCGGTGCCGGTGAGTGAACCGGCCTCTGTGCCGGGCGAGAGGTCTGCTGGTGCCCTGCCGGATGGCGTAGTGGCGCTTCCCGACGGTCGATCAAAGGAGCGTTCCATCGGCACGGCCGCGATCGCGTCCGGTTTGATCACCTCGCTCTTGGTCTGAGCAGATTGTGAGGCCTGATCCCCGGATGAGGAAGCACCTTTCTTACTAGCGCAGCCAGCAAACAGGAGCATGAGGCTCACACTCAGACATAGGCTGATGACTCTTCGATCCATGGCATGGCCTCCTGATTTGTCGTGATCTTTGGTCGAGCGGCTTCGTCATGGCATGATCGTCCGGCTCGATCACCTTGGTCCGCTCCATCTCTTCTCTTCACGCATGTACGAACGCCAGATTTTCGCCCCTACTTATAGGTGGTCAAGGGGTGTCCGTCAACTCAAAATCTCTCTCCTCGCCATGACGGTGTATGAGCAAGCAGATCCTCACCAAACCGGAAGTTGCATCCCTCTCCGGCTTTCGCTAAGGTGCGGCTCATGACCCATTCCCTCGCGCGTTCGCTCGTCCTTGCTGGCGCGAGCGGGCTCTTTCTCCCACTGAGCTTCCCGAATTATGACCTCGGTCTGCTGGCATGGATTGCCCTCGTGCCGTTGCATTGGGCGTTGGACGGCAAGACCAAGACGCAGGCCTTTTGGATCGGCTGGCTATCCGGCACGATTGCCTTCACCGGCATGATGGCCTGGGTGGTGACCGCCATGAACACCTACGGCAAGGTCCCGATGGTGATCAGCTACGGCATCATGTTACTGCTCACGGCCTATCTCGGCCTCTATGTCGGCCTCTATTCTGCCGGGGCCGTCTGGTTTCGGTCCCTGATTCCTCGCTACGGTCTTTTTGCGGTTCCCTGCTTGTGGGTGACCCTGGAACTGATCCGGACGTATTTTCTGAGCGGATTGCCCTGGGGACTCCTCGGCTATTCGCAATATCGCCAGATCGAGGTGATCCAGATTGCGGATCACATGGGGGTGTACGGGGTTTCGTTTCTTATTGTGCTGGTGAATGTCGCTCTGGCTGAATTGCTGTCGTGGCTGATGCCGCTGTGCCGAGGGTTCCGTCCGGCGAAGCTCCCCTGGGAACTCGTGATGATGACGGCATTGCTGGTGACGCTCTCGTGGGAATATGGTCTTGGGACGTTATCCGGAGCGCCCTTCTCCGGTGTTCCCCGCTCGTCCATCAACGTGGGGGTCGTGCAGCCGAACGTCGATCAGGCGGTGAAGTGGGATACGGCCTATCGAGAAGAGACCCTCGCACGTTTTGACCGGCTGACAGAACAGCTCGGCCATGCCATCGATTTGGTGATCTGGCCGGAAGCGGCGACACCGTTCGTCTTTGAGCGTGAGCCGGTCTATCAGCTGCAACTCATCGCGCTGGCAAATCGAGCCCAGGCGCCGATCTTGTTTGGAAGCCCAGCCCTGCGTTTCTATCCGGATCGGCGGCCATATCTGTTGAACAGTGCATACCTCCTCTCTCCCGACGGCCAGCTGCTGGGGCGCTACGACAAACATCATCTGGTGCCTTTCGGAGAATATATTCCGCTGAAATCCTCGCTCCTCATGTTTCTTGATAAATTGGTGGAAGGGATCGGCGATTTCGAAGCGGGGCCTGGTCCGACGATCCTGACGTTGACCCCGAAGCCCCGGTCTGCGGCTGCAGGCATGACAGGGGCGACGCCGCGACCGGTGAATTTCGGCGTGGCGATCTGCTACGAAGTGATCTTCCCGAACCTGGTGCGCCAATTCGCCGCGAATGGGGCGGAGTTCTTGGTGACCGTGACGAATGATGCCTGGTTTGGTCCCTCGTCTGCGCCTTCTCAGCATTTTGCGATGGTGGTGTTTCGTTCGGTCGAGAATCATTTGGCCTTTGCCCGCGCAGCCAACACCGGAATTTCCGGCTTCATCGATCCGTTCGGACGCATCGTCGAAGCGACGTCGATCTTCACGGAGCAGGCCGTGCAGTCTACGATGCAGGTCTGGCGCCCGCATACGTTTTACAGCCAGCATGGCGATGTGTTTGCCTACGGCTGTGTTATAATCTGCGCGCTTTTGTGCCTGTTCGGCTATTTCCGCACCAAGGGGCCTGAACCCGACCCAGTGGCTGCAACACCGATTTAATGTGAAAGGATCGTTCCATGTTGGATGAAGTACGGATTCGCCTTCGGGCCGTCGCGGAACAAGTAGCGGAACTACGGGGGCATCTTTGACTTTGCTCGCATGACGACCGAGTTGGCACATCTGGAAGAACAGACATCGCACCCTGATTTTTGGAGCCAGGCTCAAAAAGCGGCCAAGATCAGCAGGAAGAAGTCCACGATCGAGCGCGAGCTGCAGCAGTGGCGCGATATCGACGGGAAGATGAACGATCTCGGCGCGTTGCTGGAGCTGGCGGAAGAAAGCAGCGACGCCGGACTCGTGAAAGAATTGACGGCTGAACTGGATCAATTTGAGCCGAAGCTCGCCGCCCTACGGCTTGAGCTTCTCCTCTCCGGCGAATTGGACCCCAACAATGCGATTGTGTCGATCCATCCGGGCGCCGGCGGGACGGAGTCGCAGGACTGGGCGGCGATGCTGCTCCGCATGTATGTCCGTTGGGCCGAGAGTAAGAAATTCAAGGTCGAAACGCTGGATCTGCTCCCTGGAGAAGAAGCGGGAGTAAAGAGTGTCACGCTGTCCATGACCGGACCCTATGCCTATGGCTATCTCAAAGCCGAGGCAGGCGTGCACCGGCTGGTGCGCATTTCACCCTTCGATGCGAACAAGCGGCGGCATACCTCTTTTGCCTCGGTATTCGTCTATCCAGAGGTGGACGAAGATATCGACCTGGTGATCGAGGACAAAGACCTCAGGATCGATACCTTTCGGGCCGGCGGCGCCGGGGGCCAGAACGTGAATAAGGTCGAGACGGCCATCCGCATGACGCACCTGCCGACAGGGATCGTGGTGCAATGTCAGAACGAACGGTCACAACTCCAGAATCGCAATGGCGCGATGAAGGTCTTGAAGGCGCGCCTCTACGAACTGGAGCTGAAAAAGAAAGAGGCGGAGTTCAATGCGATCGTCGGAGAAAAGAAGGACATTTCCTGGGGTAGCCAAATCCGTTCGTATGTATTCCAGCCCTATCAAATGGTAAAAGATCACAGGACCGGCTACGAAGTGGGCCAGGTAGCCGCCGTCATGGACGGAGATCTGGACGGGTTCATCGAGGCCTATCTAAAAATGAAACAACTCGGGAAAACAGCTCTCAGCTATCAACAGCCTGGAACGGACGAGTTCGATAGCTGACCGAAGAAATAAATCGGCAAAGGCACACATGATGGACGAACTGAACGAACAACAGCAGCAACGCATCAAGAAACTCGACGTCCTGCGTGAAGCAGGCGTGGCGCCCTACGGCACGCGATTCGAAGTGAAGGACCGTGCGGGCCAACTGATCAAACTCCATTCCGAGAAAACCAAAGAGGTACTGGAAGAAGAGAAGATCTCCTGTACCTTCGCGGGACGCATCGTCGCTCTGCGGCGCTTCGGCAAGGCAGGCTTCGCGGTGCTGCAAGACGGATCCGACCGGCTGCAAATCTATCTCAAGAAAGATCATCTCTCGGAGCAGGCCTATCAGGTCGCCGAGCAGCTCGATCTGGGCGATTGGATCGGCGTAACCGGCACCCTTTTTCGCACAAAGACGAATGAATTCACCGTCGAAGTCACACAGCTGACCTTCTTGAGCAAAGCCCTCAGACCGCTTCCGGAAAAGTGGCACGGGTTGACGGATGTGGAGACCCGCTATCGACAGCGCTATGTCGACTTGATCGCCAATCCTGAGGTCCATGGCATCTTTGCCACACGCAGTAGAATCATCGCCGGCATTCGCGCCTTCTTGGTCGAACGAGGCTTCCTTGAAGTCGAAACGCCGATGATGCATCCGATTCCCGGGGGCGCGGCGGCGAAGCCCTTCGTCACGCACCATAACGCGCTCGGCGTCGATCTCTTTCTTCGCATCGCGCCGGAACTCTATTTGAAACGATTGATCGTGGGAGGCTTTCCCCGTGTGTTTGAAATCAATCGGAACTTCCGGAACGAAGGTATCTCGACGATTCACAATCCGGAATTCACGATGCTGGAGTTCTACGTCTCCTATGCCGACTATCAGGACTTGATCATCCTCACGGAAGAACTTGTCTCCTCCTTGGCCCAGCAGGTCCTCGGCAAGACGGTCATCGACTATCAGGGCAAGGAGATCACGCTCACGCCTCCCTGGCGCCGGTGGTCCTATCATCAGGCGATTCTGGAGATGAACAACCTCGATCCTTCCGTCCTTGAGGATCAGGACAAAGCGATTGCGGCGGCCAACAAGCTGGGCATCGCGGTCGATCCTAAATGGCCGCTCTTCAATATCGTGAACGAAATCTTCGAGGAAACGGTGGAGCCCAATCTGCAGCAGCCGACGTTCATCACCGACTACCCGATTGAAATCTCCCCCCTCGCACGGCGCAAAGATTCGAACCCGGCGTTGACCGATCGCTTCGAGCTCTACATTGCCGGCCGAGAAATTGCGAACGCCTTTTCAGAGTTGAACGATCCACTGGATCAAAGGGCGCGGTTCGAAGGGCAGGCGGCGCAGCGGGCGGCGGGGGACGAAGAGGCCCATCTGGTCGATGAAGACTTCCTGCGAGCCTTGGAGTACGGCATGCCCCCGACCGCGGGCGAAGGTATCGGCATCGACAGGCTGATCATGCTCTTTACCAACCAAGGTTCGATCCGCGACGTGGTCCTCTTTCCCCAACTGAGGCCCGAGAAATAACGGTGGCCCTTCCCTACGAAATCTTTGTCGGGTTGCGGTATCTGCGCGCGAAGCGCCGGAATCGGACGATTTCTTTGAACACCGTGGTCTCCATAGCCGGGATCACACTCGGTGTGGCCGCCCTGATCGGGACGGTCGGCATCATGACCGGCTTCAAAGAGGACATTCAGGCCAAGATTCTTGGCACAACGGCCCATATCATTGTGCAGGATCGAATGAAGGATGGGATGAGCGATTACGATCCCGTCACCAAGCAAGTCGAAACCGTGCCGGGTGTCGTGGCAGCAACCCCCTTTGTGCTCAAGCAAGTCCTGCTTACGACCCAAACCGGAGTGCAGGGCATCGTGATCCGCGGCATCGATCCGCAACGAGAGGGCATGGTGACCGAACTGGCCAAGAACCTTTCAGCTGGACAGTTGGCCGACCTCAGCCGACCGGTCAAGGTGAAGCAGCCGCCTGCGGATGACCCGACCGGCCAGGCAGTCGAGACAGAAAAACCCGGTATCATCCTGGGCAAGGAATTGGCGGTGCGACTCGGCGCCTTTGTGGGCGATACGATCAATGTAGTGTCCCCCCCTGCTGGTCCAATCAGCGCCATCGGCATGGTGCCGAAGATCAGGACCTTCGCGGTAGTCGCCCTGTTTCAATCCGGCATGTACGAGTACGATTCGTCGCTGGCCTATATCGATCTGGCTGAGGCGCAGAAGTTTTTCAACATGGGACAGACCGTGACGGGCATTGAAATCAAAGTCACGGACGTCTTCCACGCAGCGGAGACTGCCCGTGCCGTGGAGCAGTCGCTCGGCTTCGCCTATGGGGCGCGCGACTGGATGCAGATGAACCGTAATCTTTTCTCGGCGCTCAAGCTCGAGAAGACGATGATGTTCCTGCTGTTGGTGCTGATCACGATCGTAGCCTCCTTCAATATCGTGAGCACGCTCACCATGATCGTCACAGAGAAGCAAAAAGAGATTGCGATCCTCAAGGCCATGGGGGCGACGCGCCCAAGCATTCGTCGCATTTTCATGCTGAACGGGTTGATCATCGGCCTGTCCGGGACAGCCATCGGCATTCCGCTCGGTTACGCGTTTCTCTGGTTGATCCAGACATTTTGGACCTTCGATCCCACGGTCTATTACATCTCGCGGATCCCCGTCCATGTGCAAGCGATGGATGTCCTCCTTGTGGCAGGTTCCGCAATTGTGATCAGCTTTGCCGCCACGGTCTACCCCTCACTCCAGGCAGCCAAGCTCGAACCGGTGGCCGCCCTGCGCTACGAATGATCATGCCGGCCCCACCACCCTTTCCCATTCATTCCGGAGTTCCGGCATGATCACCGTCACCGATCTGTACAAATCGTTCCCGATGGGCGGGCAGACCCTCACAGTGCTGAAGGGTGTCAACCTACAGATTCAGCGGGGCGAGTTGATTGCCATTGTCGGGGCCTCAGGAGCTGGAAAGAGCACGCTGCTTCATATTATCGGGACGCTCGATCGTCCCACGACAGGGGCGGTCCACTTCGACAGCCAAGATCTCTTTCAGATGTCGGAGGGTGAACAGGCTGAGTTTCGGAATCGACGTGTCGGGTTTGTCTTTCAATTTCATCACCTCCTGCCGGAGTTCACCGCACTCGAGAATGCCTGTATGCCGGCTCTGATCCAGCGACGGCAACAGGTGGATATTGAACCAGAGGCCATCGCATTGTTGCAGGAGGTCGGGCTGGGAAGTCGCTTGCATCACAAGCCTGGCGAGCTGTCAGGCGGTGAACAGCAGCGGGTGGCTGTCGCACGGGCCCTCTTGCAGAAGCCTGATCTCGTGTTGGCAGATGAGCCGACTGGAAATCTTGACACACATACGGGCGACGCGCTCTTTGCGATGATGCGTGAACTGAACAAGGCCCGAGGGACGACCTTCGTGATCGTTACCCATAACGATAAACTGTCGGCCCAGGCAGACCGGATCGTCTACATGCAGGATGGTCAGATCGTCTAACTCTTGACGAGCACCCGTTCGTTCACTACACTCGGAAAAACCCACGAGCCTTCGTGCGGATGACGCTATGATGCAAACGCGGACATCGATTCGGATTCTTCTATGTTTCCTTCTGTCTCTGCTGGCGACGCCGGCAATGGCCGTGGAATTCGCCATCGTCGGACCGCGCGCGGCCGGGATGGGGGGTGCCGGAGTGGCCGTGACCACCGACTCCCTCGCCACCTATTGGAATCCAGCCGGCCTGGCCATGACCCAGACCGTGGACATCCGAGCTCAGGCCAGCGCGCAAGGAATCGATCGTCTCGGCGTAAGAAAAACCCTGAACGACATTGAGGATCTTGATAAGAATAATCCAGCGAACATCGGCCGAGCGCAAGACCTCGCGAACCGTATCAACCAACCTGGTGCGTCTCTCTCTGCAATCGGATCTGCAGGGCTCTATGTCAAGGGTCATCTCGGAGAACATGCGTTGGGGTTCAACGTCTCAGATGTTGCGACGTCAGGGGCCTTTCTCACCAGGCCGGTCACGGTCGGCGGAGGCGGCCCCATCACCATAGATGGACAAATGGCTTTCCATGGTCTTGAGGCTAGGCAGGCAGCCTTCTCATACGCCTATGCGTTCGCCGATAAGACATTCGCACTTGGCATCACAGGGAAACTGATACAGGGAGCTGCGTACACCGGAACCGCAACCATAAATGGCAACGACATAAAATTATCGGACAACTTCGGCAAGGCCAAGCTCTCCACCGCCTTCGGCATCGATGTGGGAGCCATCTATCGCCCCTCGTCGTGGCTACGGTTCGGGGTGGTGGCGAAAGACCTGAATCAGCCGGAATTCGATGCGCCAGACGGGACCAAATTTAAACTCAATCCACAAGTTCGAGGCGGTATTGCCATCAACCCCTACTCGTCTCTGACGTTGACCGGGGATGTGGATGCGACCTCAAACAAAACATTGGTTCCCGGCCAAAAAAGCCAGGTGCTTAGCTTGGGCGCAGAGCAAACTATTTTGTCTGAGTTTCTCTCCTTGCGGATCGGTGCCCTGAAGAATATGCAGGATGCCACCTCTCCCTTCACTCCGACTGCAGGGTTTGGTCTACGGATCTTTGCATTTCGCATGGATTTTGGAGGAGGCTATGATTTTCGTGAACGAGGAGTTCTGGCCTCCGGCTCTGTCTCTTTGACGTTCTAATGGTATACTGAATCCATGCTCAGGCTTCTTCACTTACGACATGCCATCTCCCTCTGCCTTCTTCCTCTCCTAATCGCCGGTTGTGGCGGCTTACAGGAAGTGTGGGAAGGACCAGGGGCGAGAATGTTCCGGCCTCAAGCCATTGCTGTGCTGCCTCCGATGGCGAGCCAATACGACAGCGCACGCGAGGATATTCAGGAGGTCTTGTCCGGCGCGCTGAACAAGATCGCCAATATCGAGCGTGTGGTGTCTCCCGAGAATGTGACGGATATCTTCCAGGCTTCGAAAGAAGCATTCGATGCACTGGTGTTCTACTTCTCGCGTCTGGAAATGACGGGTCAGTCCGACAAGGACTCCGCTGTGAAGCTGGGCAAGGCGCTGAACGTTGACTCGTTCTTAGTCGTACGGGTGAACTCCTGGGAATACATGCGCAAGGAAGGCGATAATGTCGGGCGAGTGGGCCTGAGCCTCCGCCTGGTCGATGCCACCACAGGCACTACCGTGTGGAAGGCGCGACATGAACGGTCGAGCAGCTATATGTTCTATCGGCCGAATTTAAAGGATATTGCGAAAGAGCTGGCAGCTGAGATGATTAAGTCCATGCCTCCCCAAGCCAAACGATAGTCCCCGCCCCGTCTGAATTCTTCTCAGTGCGATTGCAGAGACTGACTTTCGTCAGAGATCGAGTAGCGTTCCCTCTTGCCTTCCACGAGGAGAGGGGAACAAGCGCCTAGCGGGTTATGGGCTGAGCCGCTCGCATGGCTGTTTTCAACGAGCGGACAAATTCAGCCACCTGCTTCACCATCTCTGGTTTCTGTTGGTGTGCGGCAATCTGCTTGACGATGGCGCTGCCGACGATCACCCCGTCAGCAATGGCTGCGACGTTGGCGGCGTCCTCCGGCGTCGCAACCCCGAAGCCGACCGCCACCGGAACGCGGGTGACTTTCCTGATCTTCTCCACGTTCTTCCCCACATCCGCCACGTTGAGCAGTTTCGCGCCGGTGATCCCGGTCAGCGAAACGTAATAGACGAAGCCCTGCGACTGGCGCGCCACAAATGTCCGCCGCTCCGCCGTGCTCGTGGGGGCGAGAAGAAAAATCATTTGGAGCCCAGCTGCAGCCGCCGGCCCTTTAAGGGGGCCCGCTTCATCCGGCGGCATGTCAGGCACGATCAGCCCGTCGACACCGGCCTGGACCGCCTCATGGCAGAAACGCTCCGGACCGAACGCATGGATGTTGTTATAGTAGGCCATCAATACCAGTGGAATTTGAGTCCTGGCCCTCAGGCCGGTGACCATGAGAAGGATCTTTCGAAGCGACGTTCCGCTTCGCAGGGCTCGCTCTGCCGCCTGCTGGATTACGGGACCATCGGCAATGGGATCGGAAAACGGGACACCCAGTTCAATGATATCGGCCCCTGCCTGTTCCAGCTCCACGACCAGTTGTTCGGTCTCTTCCAGTGAAGGGTCGCCTGCCATCACGTAGGCAATGAGCGCCTTCTCACCTCCCTGCCGAAGCTGAGCAAAGGTACGGTCCAATCTCGATGTCACAGCGTGATCCCTCGCATTTTGGCTACCTGCTGGACATCCTTATCCCCACGGCCTGATAGATTCACGACCAGAATCTGATTCTTCTTCATCGAGGGCGCCACCTTCACAGTGTGGGCTATGGCATGGGCGCTTTCGAGGGCTGGCATGATCCCCTCTTCTCTGGCCAGCAAATCGAACGCAGCCATGGCTTCGTCGTCGGTCACCGAGGTGTATTCGGCTCGGCCTTGATCCCGCAGATAACTGTGTTCGGGACCGACCGCGGCGTAATCCAACCCGGCTGAAACCGAATGGGTCAAATTAATTTGTCCGTCGTCATCCTGGAGCAGATAGGTCATCGTGCCTTGCAGGACCCCCGGCTTTCCTCCAGCGAATCGCGCGGCGTGTTTTCCGCTCGCAATCCCCAGGCCGCCGGCTTCGACGCCGACCATCTTCACCTTCTTGTCCTTGATGAACGCATAGAAGAGTCCCATGGCGTTGCTGCCGCCGCCGACGCAGGCAATGAGGCAATCCGGCAACCGGCCTTCTGCCGCCAGGATCTGTCGCCTGGTTTCACGTCCGATGATGGATTGGAAGTCACGGATCATCATCGGATAGGGATGAGCCCCGAGAACTGAACCGAGGATGTAATGGGTCGTGCGGATATTCGTCGTCCAATCCCGCATGGCTTCGCTGATAGCATCCTTGAGGGTGCGGCTTCCGGCATCGACACCCGTGACGGTCGAGCCGAGCAATCTCATCCGGAAGACGTTCAACGCCTGGCGCTGCATGTCTTCGGTCCCCATGTAAATCTCGCATTGAAGCCCGAACATCGCCGCAACGGTCGCCGTGGCCACCCCATGTTGCCCGGCCCCGGTTTCAGCGATGACGCGCGGCTTCTTCATCCGCTGTGCCAGAAGCCCCTGGCCGATCGCGTTATTGATCTTATGGGCCCCGGTATGACAGAGGTCTTCGCGCTTCAAATAGATCTTCGCTCCACCCAACCGCTTCGTGAGCCGTTGTGCAAAGTATAGCGAGGTTGGTCGACCCACATAGTGCTTCAAATAATAGGCAAGCTCGGACTGGAAACGCCGGTCCTTTTTGACCCGGGCATATTCCTGCTCTAATTCAAGCAGCGCAGGCATGAGCGTTTCAGGGACATAGCGTCCGCCATACGCACCGAAGCGTCCTTGTTCGTTGGGAACTGAACCCATCACCGTCCTCGTGCTCGTTTAGAATGGATGGAGTATAAACGGGCTCATGCCAGGGAGACAACCCTGACGGCTCGCATGAATGCACGCACTTTCACGTGATCCTTCTTGCCCGGCACCAACTCGACGCCACTGCTCACATCCACGCCGTACGGCTGTACAGCCTGGATGGCCTTCTCGACATTGTCAGGGGTGAGCCCCCCGGCCAGGAAAATGCTTGCACCCTTGGCTGCTTCTGCCGCGAGTTGCCAGTCAATCACCTGTCCCGTGCCTCCATAGGCCTGATCGGAAAAGGCGTCCAGCACGAACCCGCGAACGCCGGCCCGCCCACGAAATTCCGCCAAGGCGAGAAACGCGCTCCGATCTTTGACGCGAAGCGCTTTGAGGACCGGACGGCCTAACTCCTGGCAATAGGTCGCCGATTCGTTTCCGTGCAACTGAGCGAACGCCAGTCCACAATCGTCCATCAGATTTCGCACTACATGTTGCTCTTCGTTGACGAACACCCCCACCGGTGTCACCAGGGGGGGCAGGCTCATGATGATCTGCCGGGCCAGCATGGGCTCGATGTATCGGGGGCTTTTCCGATAGAACACGAAGCCTAAGGCATCGGCCCCGGCGTCGACCGCGGCGTCGGCGTCCTCGGCGTTGGTGATGCCGCAAATTTTGACTTTGGGTGTATAGGGCATCTTAGCCGGTCCGCACGTCTTGGATAACAGAAGAACACCACGCAGGATGCTCAAAAAGGACGTCCAGCAAGGCCGCAGCGAGCAAAGAGGCGAGGCGTGTACTTCGGTACGTTGATCCTCTGAGGGATGCGAGAACTCCCCTGGGAAACATTTTCAGCATCCTGTTAGGCATGTGACGAAGCCGGAACTCCCATCAATTCGCGTATCTTTGCTGCCGTGTCTTCTGCGCGAATGAGCGATTCTCCGACGAGCATGGCATGGACGCCGGCTTCGACCAACCGGACCACATCGGCGCGCTGGTGGATGCCGCTTTCGCTGACGATGAGTTTCTCCGCCGGGATCCGTTTCGCCAAACGCAGCGTGACGCCGAGATCGGTTGTGAAGGTCTTGAGGTCCCGGTTGTTGATGCCGATCAGCCGCGCCTCCGGGAGGCGCTCCAATACGGTATCGAGTTCTCGCTCGTGATGGGTTTCGATCAGCACATCCAAGCCTAACCCTCTAGCGAGGGCATAGAAATCAATCAATTGCTGCCGTTCGAGGGCCGCGACGATCAAGAGGACTGCATCGGCCCCGTAGGCACGCGCCTCGTAAAACTGGATCTCCTCGACCATGAACTCTTTGTTCAAGGCTGGCAGCGGCACCGATTGTTTGATCTCCCGCAGATAGTCGAGGTTCCCCTGAAAGAAATCCTTGTCGGTTAAGACCGACAGAGCTGAGGCGCCATGGGCATGATAAGTCTTGGCAATCTCGAGGTAGTTAAACCGCTCGGCAAATTCTGGCCGGAGGAGGCCAAGACTGGGCGAGGCCTTTTTAACTTCTGCGATCAGTGACGGACTGCCGGCCGTTTTCGTGGCTTCGAGAGTCACGGCAAAGCCGAGTGGACCTGGTGCGTCCTGGATCTTCACCTTCAGTTCGGAGAGGTAGCCCCGGCTTTGCTTGTGCCGGAGTTCCGCTTTCTTATGTTCCAGAATCCGAGAAAGAATCACGCTAGCGTCATCCCTTATTCGTGAATGCAACGAGGCGAGCCAGTTTCTCGGCTGCGGCACCGGAGTCGATGGCCTGGCCTGCCAAGCGGAATCCATCTTGAAGGCTTGTCGCCATGCGCCCTGCGACAAGGGCCGGAGCGGCATTCAAACAGACGATGTCCCGTTTCGATCCTTTACGCCCTTGGAGAATGTCTCGAGTGATCGACGCATTCTCTTGCGGTGTCCCTCCCGCTAGCTGCTTGGCCTGGACCAGCGCCAGTCCGAACTCCGTCGGATCCAGGAGATAGTTCGAGAGAATGCCCCCTTTGGCTTCTGAAATCTGCGTTTTGGCGGTCAGGGTGATCTCATCGAGTCCGTCCATCCCATGTACGACGAAGCAATGTTGCGATCCCAGATGCATAAGCACATTCCCTAGCAGAGAGGTTAATCGACGTTCGTAGACGCCGAGCACTTGAATGGAGGCTCCTGCCGGATTGGTCATCGGACCCAAGAGATTCAGCATGGTCCGGATGCCCATCTCCTGTCTGGGACCGGCACAATGTTTCATGGCTCCATGATAGAGCGGGGCGAAAAGAAAGCCGATCCCGACCTCATTGATACAATCGGCCACACGTTCGGTCGGCACATCGATCTTGACGCCGAGTGCCGAGAGGAGGTCTGCACTTCCCGACTTGGATGACATAGAACGGTTGCCGTGCTTCGCCACGGTCAGACCTGCGCCAGCGACGACGAGCGCCGTTGTGGTGGAAATATTGAAAGTGTGAGCACCGTCCCCACCCGTGCCACAGGTATCCACGACCAGGGGATCTCCGACTGCGATGCGGACGGCTTTGGCCCGCATGGCTCGCACGGAGCCGGCAATTTCCTCGACGGTTTCTCCTTTCAGACGGAGCCCCATCAAGTAGGCGGCAATTTGGGCCGGAGTCGCTGCGCCGTCCATGATCTCCAGCATCACCGCTTCGGCTTCTTGTTCGGTGAGGGAGGAGCGGTCGGCGAGTTTGGCAATCGCGTCTTTGATCATGGATCGGAGACCAGGCGGGCCACGCTACAGTTTGAGGAAGTTGCGGAGAAGGTCCTTCCCCACGGCGGTCAGGATCGATTCTGGATGAAACTGCACCCCTTCGATGCCCAACGACCGATGGCGCAATCCCATGATTTCTCCCTCGGCTGTGTCGGCGGAGATCTCAAAACAAGAAGGCAGGGTCTCTCGCTTCACGATCAGAGAATGGTAGCGTGTCGCATCAAAGGGATTGGGCAGCTGATGGAAGATCGTTTTTCCGTCGTGCCGGATCTTCGACGTCTTGCCATGCATCAACCGTTCAGCTCGAACGACTTCACCGCCAAACGCCACGGCCAGAGACTGATGGCCGAGGCAGACGCCCAAAAGCGGGAGACGCCCGCCGAAATGCCGGATCGTCTCGACCGACACGCCTGCTTCCATCGGCGTGCAGGGTCCCGGAGAAATGACGATGCGGCTGGGTCGCAGCGATTCGATCTCGTCGATCGTAATTTTATTGTTGCGGAATACCCGGATGTCTTCACCAAGTTCTCCGAAGTATTGCACGAGGTTATAGGTGAAGGAATCATAGTTGTCGATCATCAGTAGCATAGCGTTACTCGCACAACCGCGTTGCGCAGGATTCGCGGGAAACACGAGACTCGCACATGTCTGCATTCTCGCCCGTCGCGCTTGTCATTCCAGCCCCTGCTCGGCTAATTCAATGGCCTTCATCATGGCCTGAGCCTTGTTGCAGGTCTCTTCATATTCGTGTTCCGGATTCGAATCAGCGACGATACCGGCCCCGGCTTGAATAAATGCCTGGTGCTTTTTCACCACGACCGTGCGAATGTTGATGCACATGTCCATGTTGCCGGAGAAACTGAAGTAGCCCACCGCCCCGGCATAGGGACCGCGCCTGGTGGGTTCAAGTTCGTCGATGATCTGCATCGCTCGAATCTTCGGTGCACCAGAGACCGTGCCGGCAGGGAAGCAGGCCCGCAACACGTCATACGAGGTCTTCGACTCATCCAGTTGTCCTGTCACGTTCGACACGATGTGCATCACATGCGAATACCGCTCGACGTGCATGAGCGAATCCACGGTGACCGAGCCCGGTTTCGCCACGCGGCCGACATCGTTTCGCCCAAGATCGACGAGCATCACGTGCTCGGCCCGTTCCTTCTCATCCGCCAATAACCTCCGTTCCATCTGTTGATCTTCTTCAGGAGTGACGCCGCGGCGGCGCGTGCCGGCAATGGGACGGACGGAAATGACACCGTTCTCGCAACGGACGAGCGTCTCCGGAGAGGAACCAACCAGTTCGACCCCCGCGATTCGCAGGTAATACATATAGGGAGAGGGATTCACCACGCGCAAGGCGCGATAGAGCTGCAAAGACGGCGCCTGCACGTTGGTCTCCCATCGCTGGGACAACACCGCTTGCACAATATCGCCGGCCCGAATGTATTCCTTCGTCCGCACGACCATCTTCTCAAAGTCTGCCTTGCTCATGTTCGGCGTAAAAGTCACTGGCCGACGACGGCGATGCGGACGGGTTCGGCGAAGCGGACGTTTGAGTCTCGTGATCATGCGTTCGATCCGTTCCGTTGCCGATCGGTAGGCGGTCTTGATGCCACGTTCCCCCTTTGCCGTCACATGGGCGGTGGCCACGACTTTGATCTTCTGAGCGACATTGTCAAAGATCAGCATCGTATCCGTAAGCAGGAATGCAAAGTCCGGCAGATTGAGTGGGTCCTTCTGCCGGGCAGACAAGTCCTCAAACGTGCGCACCATGTCGTAACTCAGATATCCGACGGCACCGCCGACGAACGGAGGAAGGTTCGGCACGGTCACCGGGCGATAGCCCTCCATCATCTCCCGCAGACGTTCGAGGGGGTTCCCACGGCTGGGAATGCGCTTCTTGCGTGCGCCTTGCACAACAAGAAGGTCGCCCCGATCTTCGCAGACGACAACGGGAGAACCACTGCCGAGAAAGGAATAGCGTGCCCATTTCTCACCACCCTCAATGGACTCTAAAAGGTAGGCTGAGGGGCCATGATCGATTTTGGCAAAGGCAGAGACGGGGGTCTCATAGTCCGCGAGAATCTCTCGATAGAGCGGAACGAGATTGCCCTCACCGGCATACTGCCGAAATTGGTCCAGGCTGAGTGAGTATTGATGCAACGCCACGTGGTCGTCCTATTATTATTCTTGGCCCACGATGAGTTTCTGTCCTACTTCGATAATGTCGTCCGGCAGCTTGTTCCACTTTCTGACTTTTTCGACCGGGACGCCGTACCGCCGACTGATCCGGTAGAGCGTTTCGCCGGGCTTCACGACGTGAACAGTGGGTGATCGCATGCTTCCCGGCGCCGATTCTGTTGGCTCGGGCACTGCCGGAACCTCCGGAGCGAGTCCGAGGGCCGAAGGACTGAGTTCCACGGTATCAGGCGTCGGTTCAACCGGGAGTGTCTTGCGCATCGGTGTGACCGCGCGCTTCATATCGGCCTTGGCTTTGCGTTCCAGCAGCGCAGATTCTTTCATGGCCTCGGCTTCTTCCTGCACGCGTGCCATTTGTTCCCGAACGGCTTGCACCTGCGCCGTGAGTTCCCGATTCCTGGCTTCATACTCCATCAATTCCTTCTTGCTCCGCTTCGCTTCATTATCGAGTTCGCCGGTTCGCTTCTCTTCTTGGGCCAGAAGGCGTTGGAAATTCAGGCTGCGCGCCTTTTCCGCTTCGTATTTCTCTGCCATGACACATCCGCTCAACAACAGCCCTCCACAGATGATGGTCACGATTTGATAGCTGGATCTGGGCATCAACTTGTTCACGCAATTCTCCCCTTTCATGGATACCTCCTCTGAGGGTCACGAGGGAGTTTCCCTCTCGCAGCAAGGAGTGAACACTGGCTGCCGACCAATGGAATATCGCCTCAAATAGGCTTCTTACAATAATGTCTAACGCGGCGAAAGTCAAAGCGAATATGGCACCTTCGTCGTTTGACCCACTCCCTAGCCCTATGGTACGGTTGAATGGATTACGTTCTCCTGCTCCTAGTCATCAGTCCGTATGGCTTCAACCTTTTCCTGTCAACGGGCGCGAACGATTACCCGCTCAGGCGCTTTCACGTATTGAATGGTCAAAAGATTCGTAGCTATGCTGCGCGGTGTATTCGATAAACTCATGCAAGCCAAGCTGGATTGACCATTATGGCTCACGCTGACACCGTTGCTCGTTTGACCACTTTGAGAAACGAAATCCGCCGCCATGACAACCTGTACTACGTCAAGGATAAGCCCGAGATCTCAGACACAGAGTACGATCGCCTGTTCCGCGAACTGATCGATCTGGAGCGACGCCATCCGGACCTCGTCACGCCCGATTCCCCGACGCAACGGGTCGGCGCACCACCGCTCGAGGAATTGGTCAAGGTTCCCCACGAACAGCCGATGCTGAGTCTGGACTCGATTATAGATCAGAGCGAGGTCCAAGCATTCGACCAACGGATGAAACGAGAACTGGAAACCTCGTCCGTCGAGTACAGTGCGGAACCAAAATTCGATGGGTTATCAGTCGAACTGCGGTACGACCATGGAATCTTTACCCGTGGAGCGACCAGAGGTGACGGAACGACCGGAGAGGATGTGACCATCAATCTTCGCACGATTCGTTCTCTGCCGCTGCAGCTGCACGTGCAATCCGGCTTCCCTGATCATCTTGTCGTGCGGGGCGAAGTGTATATGCGACTCGATGATTTCCAGGCCTTGAATCGACGTATGACGGAACGGGGCGACGACGCCTTTGCCAATCCGCGCAATGCGGCCTCCGGTTCGCTCCGACAACTGGATTCCACGATTACCGCGACCCGCCCGTTGGTCGTGACCTGTTACGAAATCATGGCCGCATCCACGCCCGTCCCACCAACACATTGGGATGAACTGGAAATGTTGGCCCAGTGGGGTCTCCCGGTGCCAGTGCTCAGGCGGCTCTGTGCTTCGATCGATGAGGTGATGGCGTTTCACCGCGATACGGAATCGATGCGGGATCAGCTGCCCTATGAAATCGATGGCGTGGTGGTGAAGGTGAATCGCCTGGAATGGCAGGCCCGCCTCGGTATGAAGTCTCGCAGTCCTCGGTGGGCCATTGCCTACAAATTTACACCTCGCAAGGAAATCACCATCGTCCAGGATATCGCCGTCTCCGTCGGAAGAACCGGGACCCTTACGCCCGTCGCCCTCTTGAAACCGGTGGAGGTCGGTGGCGTCACCATCAGCCGAGCCACGTTGCACAACGCCGATGAAGTGGCGCGGAAAGACATTCGGGTCGGCGATACCGTCAAGGTGGAACGGGCGGGCGACGTGATTCCGGCGGTTGCCGAGCGTGTCCCAGTCCCTGGTGAGCAACGCAGCCCCCCCTTCTGCATGCCGGATCACTGCCCGGTCTGTGGATCAAAGGTTGGTCGAGAAGGTGCCTATTTTTATTGTACCGGACAATTGGTCTGTGGCGCTCAATTAAAGGGGGCCATCGAACATTTTGCTTCCAAGCACGCGCTCAACATCGAAGGCTTAGGGAAGAAGACCGTGGCGCAACTGGTTGACGAGGGACTGGTACGATCGCTCGGCGACCTCTATCGCCTGACCAAAGCCGATCTCGTCCAACTCGAAGGATTTGCTGACCGGTCCGCCACGCTCCTCTTGGAATCGATTGCTGGCAGTAAAACCGTCTCCCTGGATCGCTTTCTGATGGGACTCGGTATCCGGCAAGTCGGACAACATATCGCCAAAGTCCTGGCCCGTGAGTTTAGCTCCCTTGAGGAGATCATGTCGGCGGATCGGGAACGGTTTCAACAGATTCGTGAGGTAGGCCCTGAGATTTCCGAGAGCTTGGTGGCCTATTGGTCTGAGCCGCGCAATCGGGACGTCATCACTCAGCTCCAAGGATCTGGCGTACAGGTCGCACCAGGCATGGGGGTGCATGATCGCAGGGAATCCCCGCTCACAGGACAGACGTTCGTGTTTACTGGTGGGCTAGATCGCTTCACGCGAGACGAAGCCCAGCGAGCGGTGGAAGCGGCAGGAGCGCGCGTGGCCTCAAGCGTGAGTAAAAAGACGTCCTATCTGGTGGTGGGACGGGACCCGGGCTCCAAACTGGACCAAGCCCGTGCGCTGGGGGTGACGGTGCTGACCGAGCAGGATTTTGCAGCCCTGATCGGGAAGGACGGGAAAGGGCTTAGCTCACGAGGTTGAGGTTCGGGGCTTCGACGTGAGCCGGTGATTTCTCTTCACGGAAGATTTGGACGCTACGGATGGAACGAGGCTCGGCTTCATGGATAAGGATCCGGCAGTTGGCAATCCGCAATTCTTCCCCCACCTTGGGAATTCTGCCAAGCTCCTGTTGAATGAGGCCGCCGATCGTCACCGCTTCATCGCCGAGGTCGACCTTCAGGAAATCGTTGACCTTGCGAACTTCGGTTCTACTGTGAACAAGGATATGGTTCTTCCCTAACCGTTTGATAAGTTCTTCCGTGATGTCGGTTTCGTCCATGATCTCCCCGACCACTTCTTCGAGAAGATCTTCAAGCGTGATGATCCCCATCACGCCGCCGAACTCATTGACCACGACGGCCATATGCCGTTTTTCCTGCTGAAACTGTTTCATAAGGTCGTCCGCCGTCTTGCCTGATGGAACAAACAAGGGAGGATAGGCAATGTCCTTGAGCTTCGCCTCATTCCGCCCCTTGGCGAGTTCGGTCAATGCCCTCGTCTTGTATAGAATGCCCGTGATGTTATCGAGTGTCCCGTCATACACGGGAATCCGAGAGTATTTCGAGTTATAGAGGAGTTCCTGAGCCTCTTTCAAGCGCAGGTTCCCATCTAATGAAAAGACATAGAGACGAGGGGTCATTGCGTCTTCAGCTGTGATATCTTTGAGCTGAAAGACGTTCTTGATCATTTTCACCTTCTCAAACTCAATCGCCCCGGCCTTTCCCCCCTCATCCAGCATGATCTTCAGCTCTTCTTCCGTGACCAGAGGAAGCGTCAGTCCCTTCCCGCCGGTAAGTTTATGGATGAACGGAACCATCACGAAGAGAAGCGGCTTCAGGAGCAGCTCGACCCCATAGATAGGATAGGACATGTTCAGCGTAACAGGTATGGCAAACTTCGCCGCCAAGGTCTTTGGAATGACGTCGACGGAGACGAGCAGTACAAACGTGAGCAAACCAACGACAACTGCGACGGTATCGTTAAAAAATGTCCGTTCCCCCCCAAAGATATTCAAGGTGAGGAAGGCTGCATACATAGGAATAGCGGTGCTTACCAGACGATCACCGACGAGGATAGTGGCGAGCAATTTCTGCGGGTCACTTCTCAGCTGAAGGGCCATCTTTGCCCGTTTATTGTGATTTTGGGCGAGGGCACGAAGCTTGGTGTCGTTGACCGCAAAGAAACCGATCTCCGCCGTTGAAATCACTGCGGAAAGAACAATAAGACCTAAGAGGATTAGCACATCCATAGATTACAATTTATTAGGGGCGACCGACTATGCGTGTCGGCCTAGAATGCCGAAGGGACCAGGGGTTAGCCCCTATCGCCTTGGACCGGCAATGTGATGTTTGGTAGAACAGAGTGACTTGATGGGGGCCTATAGGACCTGTATCCATTGGACAATACATGTATCATAGGAGGGGGTGACGAGCAAGCATATGATGCAAAGATGCCACAATATCAAATAGTTGCATTTGGTGTCCGCAGCATACCTGATGAATTTGAAAGGCTGGCTCTATGAAGTTGCCTTCTATGGATCGTCGCGAAACACAAAGGACTGGACCCCAAGGGAGGATTCGAGGTGGGAGGCGGCAGATTCTGCCTGGCCTTCTGTGGAAAACTGACCGATCTGAACTCGATATCGCTTTCCTTCTGGCAGATCGATAACCTGGACTCTACCGCCCGAGTAGAGGTGTTTCGCTCGCTCCAAGAGATTGAGGGCATTCTGCCGATCGGAAAAGGACCCGACTTGCACTCGCAAGACCCCCATATCAGCAGTCCGCCCTTGGTACCCAACCACTCGTAATTCAATCTGGTCGGTCCCGGCCCCGGTCATCCCGAGCGCGTGCGCCCCGGCGAGCGAGAGATCGAGAACCCGCCCCCTGGCGAAGGGGCCACGATCGTTAATGCGGACGGTCACCTGTCGGCCGGTACTCATTGATCGAACCACCGCAATTGAACCGAGCGGCAAGGTCCGATGAGCGGCCGTCAGCTGATGCATATCGTACCGTTCGCCATTGGCCGTCTTGTTCCCATGAAATCCGGGGCCATACCATGAGGCGACACCTCGCTCGACGAACCCGACAGGATAGCCAGGGAAATAGGTAGGTTTGGGGGCGCCGCCGCAAGCGGCCAGAGTACCGGCCAGGAGGATCGCGAGAAGAAGGCCTGGCCAGCGAGACCGGCAGGCGTGAGATCCACGAGGCATGCCTAAAACTCGTCGAGCGATTGATCCCGCAGGGTGGTGAGCGCTTTTTCTGTGTTTGAGACGGTGAGGACCACGATTGCGCGTTTCCCTTCGCGGGATGGGGTGCAATAACCGCATTTAATATTGATGCGAGCCTTGGTCAGAAGATCCGCCACTTCCCTCAGAGCCCCTGGTTTGTTTTTAAGGCTCAATATTAAGGCTGTTTCCTCTACAAACTTGATCTTGGCACCTTTCAGCGCCGCACGAGCCCCCTCCAGGTCCGCAACCAAGAGTCTGAGCTTTCCCGCTCCGGTGACTTCTGGCGCAGAAAAGGCCTTGATATTGACCTTCGCCTCTCCTAGGACCTGGGCCACTTGAGCCATGACGCCGGGTCTGCTCTTTCCGCTAATTACCAATTGTGTCGTTGTGGGCATGGGGGTTACTCCGTGGAGTGAGAGGACATGATGGGGACGATCTTCTTACTCGGCTTCAAAGGACACAACCTTCCTTTGAGCGCCGGAGGGAATCGGTTCTATCGAGACCAAGACCTGTATCGATGATTGATGAGCCAGCAACGTGCAGGCCTTCCCGCTCCCCTGCTCCCGACCGTGAAGGGTGACGAGTGCCGGGTTGGCATAGCCCACGGCTTCCACGGAAATGGCTTGACCGGAAGGGAGAAACGCAGCCACGTCTAGTTGTTCATGCTCTGCAAGGTCGCGCTGCATCTCTGCAAGACGTGTCTTAAGCCGGTCGACAAACTGTTCGGCCAGGAACGACTCGTCAAAACCTCTGGGCTCGATCGGGGGAACACTAATTCGAGGAAGAAGTCTCAGGAAACTCATCTCATCTCCATCGCTGGAAAAGCCGGACAAAGCAGCCCTCCGACTCGTTGAGTAGGCTACAGGCTAGAGCACCTGACATAGATCTTTCACAAACGTATACTCGTAAATGCCGCTAACGGGGACCAAGGCGTCCACTGCCAACTTCTGTGCCGACTCTTTGAGTCCGCGTGGAACGAGTAGATAGAATGGAATCCCGCGCACGACCGCCTGTTTCCACTCTGAAACGGTTGCGGCATCTCTGATCGAATCGTCGGTTTCCACCTCAGCCATCCATTCCATCGTAGTATTGCCGGCTGAGCTTACATGCCACCCGACGATATCGCATTGCTGCTGAGGATCAGCCCAAGGGTTTTGCTCAAGACTGGTATGGATCGTGACCTTACAACGAAAGGCCTTGGCCCATCGCTGCGCGACCAGACTGACGACCTGATCGTGGACTGTCTCAATACCCTGTTCCCGAAGTGTTGTACTCATTTAAGAACAATCTGGTCACGAATTTCGTTTTTCAACAAAGAGTGGGTTAAATCCTTTTGAGGCACATTTAGGATTGGGACAATCCGAACGGGTTCCTGATCCCATAAGAGAAGCGGTCATTATGGTCTTTCTCTCATAATGCCAACCGCAAAGGCTGCACTTCACAGGGATGGTCTTATTTCCGATCTGCAGTTCTCCTACGAACAGCCGCTCGTCGTGCCGCACGTTTCACACTTGAGGCAGGTCCCGTTCCGGACCATGGTGAACTGTTTACACTCGGAACAGGGATCCCCCTCATAGCCCTTTTGGCGGGCCATTTGGATGGCGGTCAAGGTCAGCGTTTCACGTTTCAATTCCACTGTGTGCGCCATATTGCTGTGGCCGTTTCCATGGCCATTGCCCTTATGACGCGGGATTGCCCCGCGTCGTGCGGGGAACATTTCCGTACTGATCGATGCCGAAGCCAAGGTTTCAGGAGTGGCCTCTTCTTCGACGCATTCCGGATCTTGCTCGTCCTTCTTGACGGAGTCCATTCGAAGATCTTCTTCCTGGACCTGTGCCAAGTCATAGCGGTCAAGGTAGGTCACCGCAAGCTCCCGGAAAATGTAATCGATGATCGAGGTGGACATTTTGATTCGGTCGTTCAATTTGACCGGCCCGTTCGGTTCGAAGCGGGTAAACACGAATGCTTCGACGAACTCCTCCAGCGGGACGCCATGTTGGAGACCGAGTGAAATGGCAATGGCAAAACAGTTCATCAGGCTGCGGAACGCGGCCCCTTCCTTGTGCATGTCGAGGAAGATTTCTCCAAGGGTACCGTCTTCATAATCACCCGTGCGTAGGTAGAGCTTGTGCCCTCCGACGACGGCCTTCTGGGTGTAGCCATTGCGTCTGGCCGGGAGCGGTCGGCGCTTTGCCAGGTACCGCACCAACACTCGCTCCGTCACCTTTTCTGCAATCGACAATATTTCGGACGAAGCTTCGATGGTCTTGCCGCTGTCCGTCGAGGCCGACAAGGGTTGGCTCAACTTCGAGCCGTCGCGATACAGAGCCACGGCCTTGACCATACTCTTCCAGGCAAAGAGATACGATGACTTGACCTCTTCCAGCGTCGCATCGGCCGGCATGTTGATTGTTTTGCTGATGGCGCCGCTGATGAACGGTTGTGCCGCCGCCATCATGCGGATATGCGCATCAACGGCGATGTACCGCTGACCGATCCGGCCACAGCGGTTGGCACAATCGAAGATGGGAAGGTGCTCGGCTTTGAGATGTGGGGCCCCTTCCACCGTCATGGTGCCGCAACAATAATCATTGGCCGCGGCGATTTCTTCCTGTGTGAATCCCAGCGCTTTCAGCATGTTGAAGTTGGATTCACTCAATTGCGCGTCGGTGAATCCCAACTTCTCTCGGCAGAAGTCCTCACCCAGCGCATACTTATTAAACGTAAATTGGATCTCGAAGGCCTGGGCCAAACCGCTTTCCATACGTGCGAGTGCAGCGTCGTCGAACCCCTTCTGCCTCAGGCTCTCATGGTTAATGAATGGTGCGGCCTGCAAGGTTTGCCGGCCAACACAATAGTTCACGATGTCCTGAATCTGAGACTCGGTATACTCCAAGGCTCTGAGTGCCGCGGGTATGCTTTGATTGATGATCTTGAAATAGCCTCCGCCGGCCAATTTCTTGAATTTGACAAGCGCGAAATCCGGTTCGATGCCCGTCGTATCGCAATCCATCACGAGTCCGATCGTGCCAGTAGGAGCGATCACCGTGACCTGCGCATTGCGATACCCGTAGGCCGTTCCCAATTCGAGGGCACGGTCCCAGGCCCGACGTGCTGCCACGAGCAACTCGGGAGGACAATGCTCCGGCTGGATCCCTATCGGTGTAGTCGTCAAATCTTCATATTCTTCCGGAGCGGCATTGTACGCAGCTCGCCGGTGATTACGGATAACGCGCAACATGGCCTCACGGTTTTTGGCATAGCCTGCGAAGGGCCACAGCTCTGCGGCCATTTCAGCCGATGTGCCATAGGCCTCGCCGGTCATGAGAGCGGTAAGGGCTCCGCAGATCGCCAGTGCTTTGGGAGAATCATAGGGAATGCCTTGCCGCATCAGCACCGTACCCAAATTGGCATAGCCAAGCCCCAGCGTTCGGAACTCAAAACTCTTCTCGGCAATGGAACGGCTGGGAAACGACGCCATGAGTACGCTGATCTCCAGAACAATCGTCCAGAGGCGCACAGCGTGGCGGAAATTCTCCAGCTCAAATTGGGCGTCGGTCGAGAAGAATTGGGCGAGGTTGAGCGAAGCCAAATTGCACGCCGTATCGTCGAGGAACATGTATTCGGAGCAAGGATTGGAGGCATTGATCCGCCCATCCTCCGGACAGGTGTGCCATTCATTGATGGTGGTGTCGTATTGCGTGCCTGGATCCGCGCAAATCCAGGCGGCCCAAGCAATCTGATCCCACAGGTCCCGCGCCTTGATGGTCTTGGAGACCTTGCCGTCGATCCGTCGCTTGAGTTGCCAATCCCCGTCCGCCTCCAACATCGCGAAAAATTCGTTGGGAATGCGCACGCTATTGTTTGAGTTCTGGCCGGACACCGTTTGGTAGGCCTTGCCGTCCCAATTCGTGTCGTACTCGTGAAACACAAAATGCGTGAACCCTTGCTGTGCATAGGAAAACATCCGCTGAATGTAGGCTTCTGGAACCGCATCCCGCCGAGCGGCGGCCAGGGCTTCCCTGAGGATCGGATTCTGCTTGGCATCGATCTCGATTTTCATCTGACCGGCGCCATCGACGACGTGGCAGGCCTTGAGGACGGCGTTGAGGCGCTGTGCACAGATTTTTGAGCCGGTTACCATGGCGGCGACTTTTTGCTCTTCCACCACCTTCCAGTTGATAAATTCTTCAATGTCGGGGTGATCCAAATCGAGACAGACCATTTTGGCAGCCCGTCTGGTCGTTCCGCCGGACTTAATGGCGCCGGCCGCTCGATCGCCGATGCGAAGAAAAGACATCAATCCTGACGAGCGGCCGCCGCCGGACAACGGTTCTGCATCGCCGCGAAGCTTGGAAAAGTTGGTCCCGGTCCCTGATCCGTACTTGAACAGGCGCGCTTCTCGCACCCAAAGATCCATGATGCCACCCTCGTTGACCAAGTCGTCTTCAATGGATTGAATGAAGCAGGCGTGCGGTTGCGGATGCTCAAATGCGTTGGTGGCTTTGACGACTTCGCGGGTCTTAGGATCGACGTAATAATGTCCCTGCGCAGGCCCTGAGAGCCCATAGGCGTGATGAAGTCCCGTGTTAAACCACTGGGGAGAATTGGGTGCGGCCATTTGATGCGCAAGCATGTAACAGAGCTCATCATGGAAGGCATCCGTATCTTCCGGAGTCTTGAAATAGCCGAAGTTTTTCCCCCAGGCTGTCCAACAACCGGCGAGCCGTTCAAACACTTGTCGGGAGTCACGCTCTCCCCCCAACTGCGGCTTGCCGTCTGGTCCGATGATCGGATTCCCCTGCTCATCCCGCTGCGGCACTCCGGCTTTCCTGAAGTATTTCTGCGCAAGAATATCGATCGCGAGCTGGGACCATGGCTCGGGAATATCGATATTGTCCAACTTGAACACGGTCGATCCGTCGGGATTACGAATTTCCGACGAACGTTTCACGAACGGCAGGCCTTCATAGGGACTTTGTCCGCGACGTGTAAATCGGCGTTCTATTCTCACGATTTCCCCTCCCCAGTCTGCGTGGTTGGTGTGAGACTGCTCTCGATCCCAAATAGAAACAATCAGGCTTCAATATCGATACGGTCGATGTGCTTAGAGTGCTCTAAGTTTGGCGGCTTGACCGATCAAACCACCCGAGGAGCAACTACATATAGCTATCGTGAAAAATTGTCAATACTAAATGTAGTGGTTGGCTGGGGAAATGGAGGAAAGCCTGTGGATAACTGAAAACGACTGCGAATAGCCATCTCACAGGAATTTAGACCGACTTATCCACAGAGTTTTGATCGCTAACAGACCTTATTTGAACATGAGAGGAATCCCCACGAATAAAAAACTAAAATACGCGCCGGCCGAGGGTCAGAATGGCTTCATCCACTCCCTCAACGGGAATGAACCGATTGCAGATGCCGATAACCACAACCCGAGTACCCAGCACCCTTGTTTCAAACCGGCTGAGGATCCCCCAATTTTGACGAACGGTGTGAGGCCGCACCATGCTATTGAGCAACTCCTGGCTATGTCTTCGAAAGATATTTCTAACCACCGCTCCCTCCCGTTCCGGCGTGGATTGATCCATTCGATCCATGGCCTTGGCCAGTTCGCCTTGGACGAAGGTCAGATATTGATCCGTGGTGGGATTCGTCAGTGCTAGCACGACACACACGGCCAATGCCGTCACTACCAGACTCAACCTCAGGAGGCTCATACAGGCCCCTACATTGATTATTGGTGGACCGGCGTCGCGAGAGACCGAATCAAAGCGGAGGCACACAGCCCCCTTTGACAAACGATAGGCGCATGATTAGCCTACGCCCGACAGGTCTGTCGCGGCAATTATGCTGTTTACATTGCCTGTATCAGGAGGATCATCATGTTTGTCTGGAGCAAACGTCTTGTCGCAGCTTTGTTGGGTTTTTTTGTGCTCATGCTGGGAGTCTTTCTCCTCAACGCAGCTCCGGACAGCACAAGCGGCCTCAAGATTCATACAACGCGCTGGATGGCCCTCAACTATGTCGGCTTGATTGCGTGGGTCTTTGTCTGGATGATCGATCAAACCCGCATGCGCGGGAAGAATGTATGGGTCTGGCTCATCCCCTTCGTCCTGGCGCCCCTTCCGACGCTAATGCTGTTTGTCTTGTTCCTCCAGCGCCGCATACAGTCGTCATAGATCGGCTGTACCGGCTCTTGCTTGCGCATCGCGACCTGCTTCTTGATGCAACTGCGCCCGGAGAGCCCACACCAACCAAATACCGGGTAGAGCTGCCAGAAATGACCAAAAGAAAAATTGTGCCCAGCCGACCATTTCGACCAAATCGGCCGACGGACGACCGGAGAACACGCGACCGAGCGCTTCCAGGGAAGAGAGCAACGCGAACTGGGTTGCCGTATACCGATGGTCGCATAGCGACATGATCAGTGCGACAAACGCTGCGGTACCCATTCCACCGGTCACATTCTCGACAAGAATCGATGTGGTAAGCGCCACGTAACTCTTTCCCATCCACGCGAGCCACATAAATCCGAGATTTGAGACCGCTTGCAAGAGACCAAAGAGCAGTAAGGACCGGACCATCCCGAGCTTGGCCATTGCGACGCCCCCTACCAATGCGCCGATGAGTGTGGCCCCAAGCCCAAGGCCCTTCACATACCCGACATCACTGACGGAGAAGCCCATCCCTCCGATGAGAAACGCTGTTTGAAGAGAGGCAGCAACGGCGTCTCCAATTTTGTACAAGATAATGAGGGCGAGGAGCCCCACTACCCCCGGGCGGGCGAAGAGTTCTTTCAGCGGCCCACCAACCGCTTCGGCCAGGCTTGCCGGCCTGTCACTTGGCTCCGAGGGTTCGGGACTGACGAGAATCGTGATGACTCCTGCCCCCATCAATGCGGCAAGCAGGAAGTAGGTGTTTTGCCATCCGATATGGTCGGCCAACAAGAGGGCGCCTGCGCTCGCGAACAACAGAGCAAATCGATAGCCGTTCACCCACACAGCTGCCCCAAATCCCCGCTCAGCACGTAGGAGCAGATCGGTCCGGTAGGCGTCGAAGACGATGTCGAGTGAGGCAGAGAAAAAGGCCACCGCGAGAGCCAGGACCCCGAGTATCTCGGGACGCTCGCCCGGGCCAATCACCGCCATAGCCGCCAAACCGAGAGCAACACAAAGCTGCATCACCAGCATCCATCCGCGCCGGCGTCCCAGCCATGGAAGGACCAGGCGATCCATCAAAGGAGCCCACAAGAATTTCAGTGTGTAGGGAAGACCGACGAGCGTAAAAATCCCGATGGTCTTCAAGTCTAGTCCTGCAACCGTCAGCCAGGCCTGAAGTGTTCCGGCCGTCAGGGCCAACGGCAACCCCGAGGCGAAACCCAAAGGCAACATGATGGCGACCCGGCGGTTCGCTAGGATCTGAATGAGCGATGCTGTTTTCATCAAGTGGTTTCAGTGCGCATGTGGAAGCAGCATAGCATCGGAACGGAGGGAAGCCTCAGGACATTCTCGAAATCGATCGAACTTTCAATATGAAGGAGGATGAGGCCGAAGAGGTGCTGGAGAACCACCCCGCGCAGCGCCGCATCAAGCAGGCTCAGCAGGGTTGTCCATTGAAACTGCAGGGTTTGTAGCGAGAAATATCGAACTCCACATCTTCTTGATAGACCCGCTCGTTACCGTTTACGCCATCCTGTTCCGGATCGTTATACATGGTGTGGTTCCACCAGTAGAACATAGGATAAGCCTCAGTCTGATAGACGGGATTTCCATAGTTGCTTCGGGCATATTCCTGAACCAGGCGGCCTGTGACGTAATCGACTTTGCCATTACCGGTGAGTGAATACAACATTAAGAAGAGCCGTGCCTCGTGGTCGTAGTGCTCGTCGATTCTTGTCGCGATGTCTGGTTCAAGAGGAAGGGTCTCCTTCGTCCACCCTCCGGACCCAGGAAAGAGGAGGAGAAGAAGAGATACCGTGAAGATGGAAGCCGCCAGCTGCGAAGGTGTCACGACAGACCCACGATAAAGGGGCAGGCACGGTTCGCGGATTCTACCATGACCTTTTATGCCCTTCAACCAAGGACAACGAGCCCCATGAAGAACCGGCCGCAGATCCTTGCTCCCATCGCAAGGATCTTCCTATAATGGCCCGACGATGATGAAACGTGCATCTCTCCATACACTCGGGTGCCGCCTAAACCAGGCTGAGACAGCGGTGCTCGCAGCCCGCTTGCAGCGTGATGGCTACCGCGTCGTCGAGTTCGGTGAGCCGACGGATTTGCTCGTCGTGAACACCTGCTCCGTGACAGAGGATGCAGAACGGACCTGCCGATACGTCATCCGCAAGACGTTGAGACATTCCCCCGATGCCTTTGTGGCGGTGACCGGCTGTTACGCCCAGACCGGCGTTCAAGAGCTGCGGACCATTCCCGGGATCGATCTCATCGTCGGCAACCAATTCAAATGGGACTTACCGTCATTTCTTCCCGCGCCCCATGCCCTGAAGAAGCAGCCGGACCCGGAAGTGCTCCATACTCGCACCATCGATCGAGAGGATTTCGCTCTACCGGAATATGGCGAACCAGACTCAACCAGAGCGCTCCTCAAGATCCAGGACGGCTGTAACGTGATGTGCAGCTTCTGTCTCATCCCCTTCGCGCGCGGGCATGAGCGCAGTCGCCTCCGGGATGACGTGATCCGGGAGGCCGAGATCCTTGTGGCAGGAGGCTACAAAGAGATCGTCCTGACTGGCGTCAACGTCGGACAGTATCGCCAAGGCAAGCTGGATCTGGGCGGCTTGATCGCACAATTGGAGACCATTGAAGGACTCGAGCGAATCAGGATTTCGTCCATTGAACCGACCACAATTACAGACGCTCTCTTAGAGCAAATGGCTTCCTCATCGAAGCTCTGTCCCTATCTCCACATCCCTCTGCAAAGCGGAGACGACACCATCTTGTCTGCCATGAATCGTCCGTACAATGTGGAAGAATTTATCCATCTGATCCACCGGGCCCTGTCGGCGATTCCTCACCTCGGGCTGGGAACTGATGTCATGGTCGGGTTTCCCGGAGAAACTGAGGAGGCATTCGGGCAAACTCTGGGCATCGCGCGCGAGCTTCCCTTCTCCTACCTCCATGTCTTCACCTATTCGCAACGGCCTGGCACCGCTGCAACGAAGTTGCCCGACCAGGTACCAATCCCAGTCGCTCGGGAGCGTGCGAAAATACTCGCCGAGCTGTCCCGCCTTAAACGCCTGGCCTTTGCCGAGCGGTATATCGGATCCACCGTGTCCGTCCTCTTCGAGTCAGGAGAAATGGACGGGTTCAGGTTGGGGGTGACAGCGAACTTCTTGAAAGTGGGTGTTCCCTCAACAATCGACCTCACCAATCACCTGAATGAGGTGCGCATCACAGGAGCATCAGATCGTTGGGCATTGGGTCAGCTGACGGTGGAGCATCAGCCTATGCGAAGGGTGCCGGTTCTATGATGCCCAATTCCACACCGACTCAGGTGCATCTTGAAACTTTTGGCTGTCAGATGAACGAATACGACTCAGAACTCGTTCGCTCGCTTATGAAACAGGATGGATTTGTGTTTACCGACGAGCGAGAGCGCGCAGACGTGATCCTGATGAACACCTGCGCGATTCGCGAGAATGCCCACAATAAGGTCTATAAACATTTATCTGAGCTCAAGAAACTCAAGCGCCAACGTCCATTGGTCGTGGGCGTCCTGGGATGTATGGCGCAAAACCTGAAAGAGGAGCTGACGGACATTCAGCCGCTGGTCGATGTGCTCGCCGGCCCTGATGCCTATCGCCAACTGCCGATGTTGATCCGCAACGCGATGCTCTCGCAAGAAGAGGGGCTGGATCAGAAGGGACTCGCGGTCGACCTCTCGGAATATGAAACCTATCACGATGTGATCCCAGACCGAAACGACGGGGTAAACGCCTGGATCGCCGTCATGCGAGGTTGCGACAACTTCTGCAGCTTCTGTGTGGTCCCCTATACCCGGGGACGTGAGCGCTCCCGTGACCCAGAAGGAATCGTCCAGGAAGCTCGCCGAATCGCCGAGCAAGGATTCAAGCAGATCACGCTCCTTGGGCAAAACGTCAATTCGTACCGTTTCGGCGACTGGGATTTTGCACGATTGATCACGGCCGTCGCGGACGTGCCTGGCATCGAACGCGTGAGATTCACGTCCCCGCACCCCAAAGATTTTCCACCTTCATTATTAGACGCCGTCGTGACCCATCCCAACATCTGCAAGCAGATTCATTTGCCGCTTCAATCCGGCAGCGACCGCATCCTTCGCTTGATGAATCGCAGCTATACGAATAAAGAGTATCGTGCCTTGGTTGACCGTATCCGCACCCTGCGGTCGGACATCGTCCTCAGCACCGATATCATTGGCGGTTTCTGTGGGGAAAGCGATGCGGATTTTGCCGAGACGTACCGGCTTGTTGAGGAAATACGGTTCCACTCGGCCTTTATCTTCAAGTACTCTGAGCGAAAGAACACCATCGCCGCCCGCAAGCTTCCGGACGATGTTCCCGAGCCGGTTAAGACGGAACGGGTGACGCGACTCTTCGACCTCCAACGGAACATTTCCTACGAGCGGAACAGGGAATATCTAAAGACGACAGTCCCCGTCCTGGTCGAAGGGGATGCCAAACGATCCTCCGCTCAGGGCATGGGAAAATCGGATGGCAACATCACCGTCATCTGGGACAAGAGTACGGTATCCTCTCAACCGGGAGACCTGGTCTCCCTTGCCATCTACGATGCGTCGTCCACGACTTTGTATGCAGAACGTCCTCCGGTGAGTTAAATCGTTATTGCCCGCCCCGCTCCCCCTGGAATCATTTTTGTAGGATTGGCACCAAAAGCGAACACTTCTGAACACGATCTGTTTGCCAATCCCTCCGTCCTACACGGCTCTCAAGAATGACGTAGGGCCTCATTTGCATAATGATCCGTAGAGGGGCCGGAGCGCCTCCCTTTCCGAAACCCATGAAATAACTCGACACAATGTCACGATATAGTGCTGTATTATCATATACCTAGACTAATTACCTCCTGTGCCAATCCTTGTTCTCCATTGACTCAGTCCATTCCGTAACAATTCCCATCTTCTCCTGATATTACCCGAGTGCATCTCTGAATCTCCTTTACTACTACTAGAGGCATATTCTTTGCTTTAAAAACGAATCGCCGATACTTAATTGCACACACTCACTCCCTGGAGACGAGGCATGATCAAGAATCAAGATCACAGCGTGAAGGAAAAAGCAGATACCTCCATGAGCCTGGAGACCATCATTGCGATGGGACTCTTCGGATGGATTGCGCTGAGCATGACACTGATGGGCCTGGGAATCTGGTAATCCCCTAAACGTACCGACCCTGCCCCCTCGCCACAAATAGTCACAGATACGTATTCTGTAAAAAGGAGAGCCGCAATGAACAGCTACCTCACGCTAACCAATGTGCGGCGTCCGATCATGCAGGGCCTAGTTGGGATCGCCGCACTGAGCCTCGTCATCAGCGGGTGCGCCGGCGGGACAAAACTCGCTCACAATGCGAAGGGCAGCGTGTACTTGGAAGAAGTGACTGATTGGTCTTTTGAAGCCAGTCATCCCGCCGTGATCGATCAACTGACCATCACAAAGATTGTGAAAGGGTTATATAGCAATGACGGCCAGAGTGGATCTTCGAGAATGTCCGCTGGTGGCGGCAAGCCGATGAGAATTTTCAGCGATGAGGATGCAGAGTTCCTCTCTCCCCTGCTCGCACAAGGCTTATCAAAGGCGAAACCCGAACAGCTTGTCGGGTTCCGCGTATCCTCATCGGCAGGGTCAGGCTCTGAACCCACCACGGGCAGTATTTACGTGCAGAAGGGATCCATCTACTTGACCATTGGGAAGGGTGCCAAGCCGACTGGTTTCACTCCTGAGTCGGCTGCACGCACAGAACCGGCTCCGGCCTATGCCGCCGGTGGTGCACTCGGCGCCATGGCGATGATCATCGACTATCATGCACTCGCCAAGGCGCCGATGCCCGCCGCCATGCCGATCGCAAAAGCCACGCCCATCACTCCGATTGCACCCATGATGGCGGCCGCTCCGACGAAAGCTCAGACGGTCTCTGGCAGTGCGGGCCAGGAGACGGGACAGGGCGACCTTATGGCTCAGAAACTCAGTGAGTTGGATAAAGCAAAAGAGGCGCTTGCCAAGAAGGATACCGAGATCACTATGCTTCGCAAGGAATCGGAATGGATGAAGCGCGAACTGCGGGAACGCAACGAGGAAATGAAAGCGATCAAGTCGACCCAGGTATCCGCTAAACCGGCACCGAAGAAGAAACCGGCGCAGGCGACCCAGATTCGCAAATCTACCTCAGCCGACATTCAGTAACTCCGGCTGGAGCAAGACCACTTCACCTGACAGGGGCTGTCGGAAATTCATCCGGCAATAACAGGCATACGTCACATACGTATCTTGCAGGCAGTACCGAGCCAGCTCAAGCCCCTGCCCTTTCCCCCACATCTCAGCCACCTGTGCCCCACTGCCTGACTTAGTTTCGACGTTCAGTGCTCTCGCCAGCACGTCGAGTTTCACCCACCCACGCGTGTCCCAATTGCTCCAGACAGCCATCGTGTCGTAGACTGGTTCCGTGCGGAACTTGGCGAGGTTGACCTCCAGACTCGGCTTGACTTGGTGGATGATCGATCGCTTCTTAATGAACGGGAGATCGAAGCCCAGACCGTTATGGGTGATAAAGAGCGACGGGCGGTTCTGAGCCAAACGGCTCCAGAATTGTCGCAACAACTCTCGCTCATCCCCGCCATACCACGCCACCGATCCACGCGGCTCGAGTTGATCAGAAAATTCCAACAGGCCGATGCAGACGATCTGACTGAACGTGCCATCGAAAGCCGACTTCGCATATTGTTCATCCTCGGCGCGTCGTTGGGCATCGGCAGCCCCCGCCGCAAATAAATCGTAGCTCTCGTCTACCGGCTCAGATTCGCCGCTTGGCGGAAGCTTTCCCACCAACCGCGCCCATTCTTCCCGAGGCGCTTGAATTGTCTCTATGTCCAAGACGACCTTCATGTAGCCTGCCCCATGGTCTGCCGCCTTAATGCCTCGATGATCGGACGATCCGCCGGGGGAAACTCAAAATCCCCCAACTCGTGCGGCCAGACCCATCGAATTTCCGCGCAGTCAATTGCTGCGGCGTGCCCGGTCTCGATTCTACAATGGAAGAAATGCAGTTCCACAGTTTTCTCTGCATACTCATGCCGAATGATCTGAAAGGGTAGCGGCACGTCGATACGGATACTCAGCTCCTCGAACAACTCCCGCCGCAAACATTCTTCCAATGTTTCACCCGGCTCGCGCTTCCCGCCTGGAAACTCCCAGAAGCCCGCCAAGTGCACACCCGGTTTCCGTCGGGCAATCAAGTAGCGGCCCTCACGATAAACAAGACCGGCAGCGACTTCAACGACCTTCATGCCGCACCGACGCTCCTCGCTACTTCTGATCGAAGGGGTACGTCTTGCAAAACGATTTCATCGTGCATTGCCGACAGGAGGGATTTCTCGCCGTGCAGCAGATCGCCCCAAAGTCCATGATCGCCTGGTTGAAGTCATAGCCCTTCCCACTTGGAATTAACGCTTCCGACAATTGCCAGAGCTTCGCCTTCTGAGTCTTGGGATCGCCCTTTGCCATGAACACCCGATGGAGGACCCGAATCACATTCGTATCCAGGATCGGCGCATCTTCGTTGAATGCGAACGACCGAATGGCGCCGGCCGTGTACCGTCCGATTCCCTTGAACGACAACAATTCCTCCGCATCGCTCGGAAGCCGGCCCCCATACCGCTCCATTGTCTCGCACGCGATACTATGTAGCCGCTCCGGCCGGATATTATAGCCGAGCGGATACCACGTCTTCTTCACATCCGAGACCGCCGCATCAGCCAACTCTTCAAAGCTCGGGTAGCGGTCCAGAAACTCATGGTACTTAGGGATCACCCGCTCGACCTGAGTCTGTTGCAACATCACTTCAGAGACCAGAATGTGATAGGGGTCGGAGGTCTTTCGCCAAGGCAGATCACGGCCATGTTTCTCGTACCACTTCAGCAACCGCGTCTGAAAACGGCGCTTCACCGAGACGTCGAGGCCGGGGGACTTCTTCGAGCTCTTCTTCTTGCGCTGAGAGGTTGTTCGAGGGCCAGAAGTGGTGGGCATCACAGCGTCAATCCAATAGCGGCATTCTAGAAGCGGTCCCACTGAAAATCAAATGGTCACCTGGTAGAAGAGGTGCTGCAGTCGCTGTACCAGGAGGCGACGTTCCAGAAGGCCCCTCCTGACAGGCTGCGGAAAAACTATGTGGACACGCCAGAACGTCACTGATTCGCACGTTCGGACCAACGGGATGGACACTGCGCAGGGTGCTCAAAAAGACCAGACTTCTCACCCGCCCAACCCTGGCGGATATTTCACCCTCCCGCCCTGAGTCTGCCAAGACAGCCTCTTCACCCTGGGACGCGCCTTGTCCCAAGCAAGCCCGCAGCAAGCGAAGAGGCGAGGCGTACGCTTCGATATGCTGAGCCTCTGAGCGAAGCGAGAACGCCGGCGGCGGACTTTTTCAGCATTCTGCTATGGCTGTTTCGGAAGCTTCCCCTCTGAGATCGCCAGGACAGTCACGTCAAAGTGTAACGTCTTCCCTGCGAGCGGATGGTTAAAATCTAGCACCACTGTCTCCGCCTTGATTTCTTTTACCCGGGGGAACGCAGTCGATCCATCGGCAGCCTGCCCTTGGAGTTGCGCACCTACTTTCTGCGCCGCAGCCGGTATGAGTTCCTTCTTCACCTCTCGGATTGCCTGTGGATCAATCGGTCCATACCCATCCGCTGGAGTGACGACGACGCGTTTGCGCTCCCCTTTCTTCATTCCTTCCATTGCCGTTTCTAACCCGGGGACGATCTCATGCGCACCCTGCGTATAGGTCATCGGTTCTTTGCCGACATTGGATTCGAGGACAGACTGATCGTCGAGAGTCAACGTGTACTCCAACGAGACGGTGCGTCCGGCGGAAACAGTCGCGTTGACGTCGGATTTGGAAGACTCGGCTCCGACCGGTGAATCCATGAGGGCCCAGCAGAGCACCCAAGCAGAACAGACTCCTCGTAGCATTGCCAATCGTTTCATCGCTTGAATCCTCCATACTGCTCGGTTGAGATCAACAGCAGCCAGAAAAGATCGCGGGATCAGACGCACGAAAATATCGATCGATTCCAACGATCAAAAATGACGAGGATTTTTATCACAGTCCGCTTCCCCTTACCACTCTGCGCCAAGTCGATCGACGACGATCTGATGCACCACCGCTGATGGCCCGAGCATGGCTAAGTAGATGGCCGTCTCGGCGATGTCATACGGATCGATCTTCTCGCTCCGGAGAATCTCTTCGGACGAAGCGTCGACTAACTCATCGGCGACGCCGGCAGGACAAATCGCGCTCACCTTGATCTGAAAGGGGCGGCCTTCATCGGCCAACGATTTCGTCAGTGCCATGATTCCATGTTTGGAAGCACTATAGACACCTGTTCCAGCCCAGGCCTGTACTCCGGCGACACTCGATATATTGATGATCAACCCCCCACCCTGCTTTTTCATCTGGGCGAAACCGGCCCGACAGCAGAAGAATGTTCCCCGGAGATTCACGTTCATGACGGAGTCGAATGCCTCGGTCGTCGTCTCTGCGAGCCGCCTGCCGCCGAAGATACCTGCATTGTTCACGAGAATATCCACCCGTCCGTATCGGGTCACCGTCTCCTCGAGGAGCCGCTCTATCTGACGCTCATCCGTCACGTCTGTCTGTGTCGCCCAAGCCTTCCCACCCTTCTGCGTAATTCGCGCCACTGTCTCCTCACAGAGCGCCATCCGTCTGGCCGTCACGACGACGGTGGCTCCTTCCGCACCGAAACGCAACGCAATCGCCTTCCCGATTCCACTGCTGCTACCGGTCACAATCGCGACTTTATGTTCAAGTCGGTTCATGGCTGTATGTCCTCCCCGCCGTATTTGGACCAGAAATTTCCAAAGATCTCTATTTCTTTGACAACCACCCGTTCCAGCGACTAGCCTTTCCTGAGGCGGAGGCATAGTCAGCGGGAATCTCATCGCCGATGCCTCGCTCGAAAAGGACACCTTCTGAGGGCCCCAATATGATGGAGCAGAAGCAGCACGCTCGCTATCGAGTGAAGTTTCCTGCTACATTCGCAGGCGATCATGCCGGACGGAATAGGGATCGTATACAACCTCGGGATGGGCGGCTGCAAGGTCGTCGGCGATCGTGCGGTGAAGAGGGGCGCCCTCCTCACGGTGCATCTCCAGATTCCGGAACAGACTATTACCATCACCACTTGATCCAACACAGTCCGGGGGACCCTGGAACTCAAGCTGGCCGAGAATGTCTTGGGATACAGGAGCCGGAACGAGCCTGTCTGGGGCAGGTCCCAGCGATCCAAGTGAGCATCGCCGAATAGGAACCGCACAGAGCACAACTATGGTCACCAGAAAACATCCCAGATTTCCCGTATCGCTCTCCAGCACCTTGGTGCATAAGGATCACTTCAGCCATGCAGGGTCCGTCCGGGACCTCTCTGCCAAGGGATGCCGCGTAGACAGTATCATCAGCCCCTTTACCGGCATGCAGCTCACCATGCAATTGCATATTCCGGGTGAGCCCCAGCCGATCATGATCGACAATGCCGCAGTCCGCTGGTCCGGGTCCGCCGGCATCGGCCTGGAGTTTCTGACGGTAGCCCTCCCGCATCAAGACCGACTGAACCGCATGCTCCAGCAACTCCAGCCCAAGACCACCCATCAGTAATCCGTGCGCCCCTGGCAGATTGCTCAAAAAAATCCATCCGCTTCGTACATCGTTCGTGAAGCGTCGTTCGTCTCTCGTTGCAGAACCGGCTGCGGCATGTTCGCGGGATACGCTTCACCATCCACACATCACGGATGGCGAGGGCGTTGCCGGCGCAGGTTTTCAATATCCTGCCAGTTGCATTTCAGGGGGTTCACTCCGTATCCTCCGTCTTCATGGACCTCTCTCAACTTTCCCGGGAACAACTCAAAACACTCGTGCGCGGCATCGTCGACGATCGCCTGCGCGAGTTACTGGGCGATCCTGACCTGGGACTCCAGCTTGGCGATGGCCTGCGGGCCCGGCTGAAAGAGTCCTTGTCCAGCAGAGAGAGACTGTCCGGCGAGGACATCGCCGATCAGCTTGGTCTCCACTGGTAAGGACGACATGGCCTGGTATCGTCTTGCCTATCGCCCAGCCATCCTCCAAGACCTTGCGGGCCTTGAGCCGTCCATGGCACAGCGACTCTTGGACAAGACCAAATGGATCGCCTCCAACATCGATAACTTGCGCCACGAACCGGTCGCGCCGGACCTGCCGGGCCTTTCCAAGTATGCGGTCGAGGACTGGCGAATTTTCTACTCCATCGACCGGGACGATCACCTGGTCGACATTCACGGCATCGTTCGCCGGAGAGAGCTCCGTTCATGATTCTCGTCACCGTTGCCGCCATCGCAAAGCTGAAAGCAATTCAACTCCATCATCCTGAGGATCCGGTCGTCCGGATTTCCGTGCGTGACCTGGACGATTCACGCTTAAGTTTCGGTATCACATTGGAAGCCAACACGCAGCCTGACGACGACATTCAGCAAGTCGATGGCCTCACAATTGCGCTCGATCGGCGGAGTGCGCAACGGATGGAAGGCGTGACTGTCGACTTCACTGAGACCGACGGGTTTCGCTTTCTACACGATGGCGAGGGCCGCAGCCTGCCGCCTCTCACGATTCCCACACTCAATTAATCGCGCGGGAACAGAATGCTGAACAATACTTTACTTTGGCATGCTGGAAGTACGATGGTCAGCATGTGTGAAAAAACAGGAAGACTCCCCGACAGGATGCTCAAGAATCCCGCCAGCTTCAGCCCTGCTGGACGGACTTTTTGAGCATCCTGCCGGCAGTTAGGTAAGTCGGTCCGGCAAGGTGCCGACATGCACCTGGAACTCGCCCCGCGCTGCATCGTCGACATAACGGCGCAGGGCATCCTTCACCACGGGGAAGGCGATCTCGTCCCAGGGAATCGCAGCGAGGGAAAACAATTGCACCTCGAGGCTTTCCTCCCCCACTCCAAAATCAGGTGAGCGCATCGGCCCGCGGAATACCAGGTAGGCCTGCCCGATGTGTGGGAGACTCAGGACCGCAAAGAGACAGATACGCTCCACCAGAGCCTGCGCTTCCTCCAATGTTTCGCGAACGGCAGCCTGCTCAGTGCTCTCGCCGATTTCCATAAAGCCGGCTGGAAAGGTCCAGAGACCGGACTTGGGCTCGATCGCACGCCGGCATAGGAGAATTTGGCCGCCCCACTCCGGAATACAGCCTGCGACGATTTTCGGATTATGATAATGAATGGTCTGGCATGAGTCGCAGACGAACCGCGGGCGATTGTCGCCGGCGGGAATTTTCTTGGTGACAGTCGTGCCGCAGATGCTGCAATAGTTCATCGCTAGGCTCAGCAGTGGTGATCTAAAATGGATAGCACAAAACTACGGTTCTTTGCACCCTGCCCGCGGGGGCTGGAAGGGGTTCTCGAACAGGAGCTTCACGACCTTGGCGTGCCGATGACCACGAAGACGGATGGCGGGATCGCCTTTCTGTCTCCCTGGTCCACGATGTATTGGGTCAATCTCAAGAGTCACATTGCCAGCCGCGTACTCTGGGAAGTCGGACAGGCCCACTACCGCTCGGAAGACGATGTGTACCGCGCTGCCTATAGCCTCCCCTGGCCGGACTGGTTCATGCCGTCACAGACCATCAAGGTGAAGGTAAGTGCGCGCCGTTGTCCGCTCACCAGTCTGGACTTCATCACCCTCCGCATCAAAGACGCGGTCTGCGATAAGTTCATGTCGGTCCGTCATAGGAGACCGAACGTAGACACGCATCACCCGAACCTCAGGCTCGATGCCTTTCTCGATGAGTCAACGGTGACCTTCTACCTGGACACCTCCGGCGAGCCGCTCTTCAAGCGAGGCCATCGTGTCGTGTCCGTCGAGGCACCGTTGCGCGAGAACCTGGCTGCCGGCTTGCTGCGACTCGCTGGATGGACGCCCAAAGACGTGCTGCTCGACCCCATGTGCGGCAGCGGAACGATCCCTCTCGAAGCAGCGCTGATGGCACGCCGGATCGCGCCGGGGCAGTCCCGATCATTCGCGTTTGAGCGCTTGCTGGTCCACGATGCCAAACGCTGGAGCCATCTGCGCGAAGCCTCTCGGCTGAAACAACTGGCAGAGGTGCCGGCTGCCATCTATGCGTCCGACCAGGATCCTGCCGCGGTGAAGATCGCGCAGCGGACATTCCAGGGGGCGGGAGTTGCCGTCGATATTCGCCTGCGGCAGAGCGACGTGCTCGCCCTTGAGGCTCCGGCTGATCAGGGGGTGCTCTTGATCAATCCCCCCTACGGAGTCCGGCTCAGCCGGCCCGAGGAACTCGATGCCTTCTATCCCCGGCTGGGCGACTGGTTGAAACAGCGATTCAGCGGATGGCGGGCCTATATCTTTACCGGCGATTTGCGGGTCCCCAAACTCATCGGCCTCGCGCCATCGAAACGCATTCCCCTCTTCAATGGCCCCCTGGAATGTCGCTTGTATGAATTCCAGATTGTGGCGGGATCGATGCGTAAGGTGATTCCCACAGCTGACAGGAAAGAATGACGCCTCTCGCTACGCTGGAGACATGGGCCATGAATCGATCCCTGCCGCTTTCTTCCAGTCTACTGCTCCTCCTCTTATGGCTTCCCGGTTGTAGTGCTGTGCAAGGTTTCTTTGCGTTGATTGGCCCCCCTCCGACAGCCGGCACCCACATGCGCCAGTCGGTGATCGATCGGCTGGCTCCTGCCGTCCGCAAAGATTTCGAGCGACTCACTGGATCCCATCACACCGACCTGCTCACCGCGCATAAGGCAGTCGAGACCATCCCGGCGCAATTCAAGCGTCGCTTGGTGGTCAAGGCCCTCAAACAGCCCTGGGACGGTCTGACGGATTTGGAGCGTCAGGGGCTCTTGCTGGCGGAAATGGCAGAAGGAGGGGCGACCAATCTACCAGCCCTCCTCGATGTGCTGGAAGCCGGCATGGATCGCACCTCCACCTTCTATAAGCCGGTTCCTCTGCCGACAAGCGCCCCACGCAGAGACCTCCTGGCCTTCATGGTCGGAAGCTTGGAGCAGGCGTCGCTGCACCGCGAGAAAGCGCTGACCAATCTGACCGAAGCAGAACGGCACTTCCTGTTTCTGCATGCGCGATCGATGGCGGAACACTTCATCCCACAGATTGTGAGCCTTTCCGAGCAGACGAGCGCGCGAGCCAAAGCCGATCTCCGGTTTGCCGAACTGCTCGAGGAACAGGTTGATTATGCCAGCCTCATTGCAACGGCCCAGGTGCTCGCCCGCCTCGCCAATGAGCGCTTTCTTCACCAAGTCGCCGCGGCATGGACGAAACCCCTGCTCCCATCCGTCGCTCCTCTCGGTGTGACGGGCGACGTCCTGCTGGTCCAGGAGACATCTTACGGAATGATTGTCATCGGCGGCCCGGGACCGAATACCTATGACTTGGACAAGGGCATCGGTCTGATAATCGATGTGGGTGGCAAAGATCTCTATCGCGGCATGATTGCCTCGTCTACAGACGAAGAACAGGGAAATGCCATCATCATCGATCTCAACGGAGACGATACCTATGACGGGGCTCCTCTCGGACTGGCAACCGGACGGCTGGGGGTGGGGCTGTTAGTCGATTACGCCGGGGACGATGTCTACCAGCTCGACATGGGATCGGGAGGCGCTGGATTCGGGGGACTCGGGATCTTGTTCGACGCGAAAGGCAACGATGTCTATATGGGCAATCGCCTGACCCAGGGCGCGGCCATTGGAGGGCTCGGCCTCTTGCTCGATGCGGCAGGGAACGATCGCTATACCAGCCATGGCTTCGCCATCGGATTCGGTGGCCCCTTGGGAGTCGGAGCCGTCATCGATATCACCGGCGACGACCACTATCAATGCGGCGACACCTATCCCAGTGCCTTCAATGCGCAGGATGCACCCACGGGGAAGCCGGGCGATCCTCTCTATCAGTACGACTGTTTCGGACTGGGTGCCGGATCGGGACAACGGATTCTGACAAAACGAGCAGACTGGCAAGCCTACAGCCTGGCCGGTGGCTGGGGCCTCTTGCTGGACATCAAAGGCCACGATCACTACGAGAGCGCCAACTTCTCTCAGGGACAGGGCTACTTTTTCGGCATGGGAATAAAACTGGACTTGGATGGCGACGACGAGCACCAGGCCGCTCGCTATGGGCAGGGCGCATCCGCCCACTTCGGGGTCGGCCTCTTCATCGATTATAATGGAGAGGATCGCTATGGCTCCTCCGGCCCCTTTTACAACGGCGGAGTGGCGTGGGACAGCAGCGTGAGCCTGATGATCGATGCCGGCAAGGGCCGCGACACCTATGCGTTCGAGCGCTCGACCGGTCTTGGTCGAGGGGACTATACGGGCTGGGGGCTCTTCATCGACGAGGGAGGGGCAGACCAGTACCGTGCCAAATCCGGCTTCGGAGACTCCTCCGAAAAGGGCGTGGCCGGATTCTTCGATCTCGAGGGCGAAGACACCTATACACTACCACCTGATTCATCGATACCGGCCGACACTCGTCCCGGGAATGGAAGACTCTTTTACTATCCTCAAGGTGGAGTCTTTGTCGATCGCTGAAAGGAGCCTTCCCCTGCATCATCCCAGCGATTACGAGTAGTTGCCGAAACTCCCTCATCCCTCCCCTTGACTTGTGCTCGACGGACGCTATCTACCACTTACAACGTACATCTCTTGTCTTTTCACCGACCGAGCGAAGGGATGATTCCACATGAATAACGAGACAATGGCCGTAAAACTACCGGTTCTCCCGATTAAGCGCACCGTACTGTTCCCTGGGATTATGATGCCCTTGACGGTCGGGCGTGAACGGTCGATCGCTGCCGTAGAGGCGGCGATGAAAACAGAAGATAAGACGATCCTGGTGGTCGCGCAGCGCGATCCCCTGACGGAAGCGCCGGGGCTCGAAGAGCTGTACACAATCGGCACCAAGGCCATTGTGAAACAGATCGGACGGTCAGAAGACGGCACGATCCATGCGCTCGTTCAGGGGCTCGATCGCGTCGCGTTGCTCAAGGTCGAACAGACCGAGCCTTTTCTTCTCGTCCAGGCCCGGCGACTCGATCCCCCCGCGGACCAGGGCACCGAAGTCCAGGCCCTCCACCGGGCCATCCAGGGGTTGGTGTCAGATCTTCCTCGATTGATTCAGGCTCCCGGTATTCAGGAAGCAGCGGTGGCCTTCAGTAACGAGGACAATCCCATCGCCTTGGCCTATCGCGTGGCCTCGCTCATCAATCTCACCGTGCAGGAGGAGCAAAAGCTGCTCGAAAGTTCGTCCACGATCGAATTGCTGCGAGCGCTGTATGCAGCGCTCTCGAAGGAAATCCAAATCCTCCAGCTGCGGGACAAGATCACCAACGAGGCACAAGCCAAGATCGGTAAGACGCAGCGCGAGTATGTCCTCCGTGAACAATTGAAGGCGATTCAGCAGGAACTCGGCGAGGGCGAGGGAGAAGAGAACGAGATCACCGAACTCAAGAAGCGGATCCAGGACGCCGATCTGCCCGACCATGTCCGAAAGGAAGTCGATCGGGAGATCGCCAAATTGGCGAAGGTGCCGCCCTCCTCGCCTGACCATCAGGTTCTCAGGACCTATCTCGAACTGGTGCTTGAACTCCCCTGGAAGAAGGCTTCCGAGGATCATTTGGAGTTGAGCAAGGTCCGTCAGGTGCTGGAAGAGGATCATTATGGCATCAAAGAAGTGAAGGAACGGATCGTCGAGCATCTGGCCGTGTTGAAGTTGAATCCAACTGCCAAGGCCCCCATCCTCTGTCTGGTCGGACCTCCCGGCGTCGGCAAGACCAGCCTGGGCCAGTCCATCGCCAGAGCCATGGGACGGACCTTCGAACGGTTGAGCCTGGGCGGCGTGCACGATGAAGCGGAACTGCGCGGCCACCGCCGAACCTACGTCGGGGCCCTGCCCGGACGGATCATTCAGGCCATGCGTCGAGCCGGCGTGAATAATCCCGTCTTGATGTTGGACGAGGTCGACAAGATGGGCCGGGATTTCCGTGGAGATCCGGCTGCGGCCTTATTGGAGGTTCTGGATCCGGCACAGAACCACACGTTCCGGGACCACTATCTCGATCTCCCGTTCGATCTGTCGAAGGTGTTCTTCATCACGACTGCGAACACGCTGGATACGATCAGCCAGCCGCTGCTCGATCGGATGGAAATCATCCGGCTCCAGGGGTACAGCGAGCGGGAGAAGGCGGAGATCGCCCGTCGCTACCTCTGGCCACGACGACTCAAGGAAGCGGGCCTGGATGCCAGCCAAGCCTTGCTCTCAGACGAGGTCTTGAACCTGGTGATCAGCCGCTATACCAGGGAAGCGGGGGTGCGCCAGCTTGAACAGATGCTCGGACGCCTGACCAGAAAGGTCGCGCTGACCTTCGCCGATCTGCCGGAAGGCCAAGAGCGACAGCCCGTCACCATTCATGCCGATGTCCTCGGAGACTGGCTCGGCTCCGAGCGCTTCATGCCGGAGGAGGCACGCAAAGTATTGCCTGCGGGCGTGGCCACAGGGCTCGCCTGGACTCCGAGCGGCGGGGATGTCCTCTATATCGAAACCACACTGCTCCCCGGCAGCCACGAGCTGACGATCACCGGTCAATTGGGAGACGTCATGCAGGAGTCTGCCAGGGCGGCACGAAGCTACCTCTGGTCGCACGCGGAAAGTATGGGACTCGACATTTCCCGTTTCAAACGGAATGGGGTGCACATCCATGTGCCGTCCGGAGCCATTCCGAAAGACGGACCTTCTGCCGGAATCACGATGGCCACGGCTCTCGCGTCTTCGTACATCGGGGAAGCAGTGCGGAGCGACACGGCCATGACCGGCGAGATCAGCCTGAGCGGATTGGTCCTTCCGGTCGGCGGGATCAAGGAAAAGGTGCTGGCCGCTCATCGCGCCGGCATCAAACGGATCATTCTGCCCAAGTCCAACCAGAAGGACTTGAAAGAGGTGCCGCAAGAAGTGCGGGACGACCTGACCTTCATTTTGGTCGAGCGGATCGAGGAAGTCCTCCCCGCCGCCTTCAACCATGATACAGCGGCACAGGGAAGCTTCCGCTTCGGAACGGGCATCGCACCAGCCTCAGCATAATCGACGGGACTCCGGAACAGTATTCCGGAGTCCCTCGTTCCCCCTCATTCGTCCCACCAGGTTTTGAAAAATCTATTGCAGCACAACAGGAGCACACTCCTGCAGGATGCTCAAACAGTGTGTCCAGCAAGGCCGCAGCCGACGAAGGCACCGGAGGCATAGCATTCCTCACCCGCCCATCCCTAGCTGCCAAGACAGCTCATTTCCCAAGTGGGCTACGTTGAGGATGCTTTCAAGGTGAGAACGCCGCTGGCGGACTGTTTCAGCATCCTGTTAGACTGATGTCGGGGAAACCCGACAAGAAAGGAGCAAAGCTATGCCGCCAAACATTGAGATCGGTCCGATTGTCAAAGTCGTGAAGACCGACGAGGAGTGGAAGAAAATCCTCTCACCGGAGGCCTATCGGGTCCTGCGGCATGAGGATACTGAGCGGCCCTTTATCAACAACATGCACGACAACAAGAAAGCCGGCATCTACTACTGCGCAGGCTGTGATCTCCCCGCCTATTCGTCGGAACATAAGTTCGACAGCGGCACCGGCTGGCCCAGCTTCTGGCAACCCATCGATCCCAAGGTGGTTGAGACGACCACCGACTACAAAATCATTTTCCCAAGAACCGAAGTCCACTGCGCCCGTTGCGAGGGACATCAAGGACATATTTTCAAAGACGGCCCCAAGCCGACCGGCTTACGCTACTGCATCAACGGCGTCGCGCTGAAATTTGTGCCTGCCTAGGAGTCGACAGGTAGTGAGGCAGCCTCGGCCGCTCCTCTAAAGAGAGGTACAGAGAATTTGAAGGGCCTCGTTCGACCCGCGCATTTGAGGACCGATCAGGCTACCTTGTAAGGAGAGAACGAAGCGAGCTTGGAGGGATTATTTCAGACCTGAAGAAAAGACTCCCGGGACATTTTCTTTGTTCCAGTGAGCACCGCCTCTAGGTAGCCGTCTGTTGTTGGAACCAGCCGGATCTCGCAGCGTCCAGTCGTGCGAGACCCTCCCGGGCTTGAGCCGCGTAATAGCGATAGCGTGGTTGCGGATAGTTTGTGACGATCATCTGAAACATCTCTCGTGCAAAGTACAGACGTCCCATTCCCTGCGCGACCTGACCAGCACGAAGGGCACAGGCAGCAGCCATCGCGGCTGGATCCGCCGAGAGGCGGACGGTCGCTCCCATGGGCGCCGGCTCCTCACTCTCAGGAGGTATCGGATCTGCGGCCGGGTCCATCACGTCTACGGCAAGGCTCAATCGTTGTGCATCGACACCCATCGCATCAAGGTCTTCGCTTTGGGAGCAGTGGGTATAGACACCCCACATATCCATAAAGCGGTCGTTGTCAGTTAACGAGGGTTTTGAGGCTTGTCTGCTCGTGTCGCATCCGCTGATTGCCACCGGGAGGATCAGTACGAGGATGAGCCACCAGCCATTCCTTTGCAGCATAGGTTCACTCTTTCCTCGTCCCGATCTCTTATGTGTCACTGCCACACACACTCTACTGTTCACGCATGGACCGATTGTTAAACCACTGAGGCAAGGATTTCCACAAGCGTCGCAACTCCACCCCCCTTGCGACCCCACGCAAATGCTCCTCGATTACCTGCCTCGTGCGCCCTGTCGTCTTGCTCTCCAGAGAGGACAACGATAGGGGTTCCCGGCCACTTCACGCGGAAGACAGACAAGGATTGCAGGCCGATCAACTTCGCATACGATGGTCGGTGGTCACAACGTCGACCGAGTGTTTCTCCATCTCCTCCAAGGCTTCCGACGCAGAGCACACCCTCGCAATAAATCGGGGCCACGCTCATCGTTATTGATTCGATACCATTTGAATTCACCTCGCATCACCCTTCTGCCTTGTATCATGGATCATCAGAACCCCGTCCCTGTTCTCATGCAGCCATGGGAGACACGAATACCATGAGGCGTGGCATTTACACACAAGACCGATTGGGATCGATGAGAGGCGTTGCTCGATGGAGCGACGCAAACCAGGAAATCAGTCGCGCAGGAAGGAACAGAAGCGCGAGGGCTAGGACAGTCAGCGGAGCTTCACACCGGACAACATCACCCTGGGCGCACTATGCACGGGAGTCAAGCGGTATAATGTGGGCGTGGAGAGGTCAACGACAGAGGCACGTTGCGACACGCGGGCACAGAAGGATCGGGAAGGAGCGGCCAGGTGCCCTTCTTGCTCGCAGAACGCGCGAACTTGTTTCTCTGGTCTGTCTAGTCTCTCTGGTTGCGTTCCCGATCCGACCAACCAGACAAACGAGATAGCCAACCTTGTCCCGCGTCGCGCGATTCCCGCCAGTCTCGCTCGCCTCGCAC
>JAGXAR010000185.1 GCA_018971525.1 Nitrospirota bacterium | reverse complement strand
GAAGTCATCGAGTTCTACAACGTCCGATTTGGCATGGGGCTCACGGAACAGGAAAAGGCCAACCTGGCGGCGTTCTTGAGCGCGCTATAACAACAGGCGCTTGGGCCGTCACTGGAAGAAGAATAACGATCGGGCCTGCAAACAACCACTTCGCAGCGCGCGGCGGGGACCTCGTTCATCTGGTTTCTTTGGTCTGTCTCGTTGTTCTGTTCGACGAACGAAACAAACAAGCCACACCCGCATAACAGATACCCACCCGGAGTCGCCTTCCTCTGACTCGTGCACCCTCCCCCGCTCAGGGTGCGCCCACGATAACGTGGCAACCATCCGATGTGTGGACGTAAGAATCGACCAAGCACAGCGTGAACAAGTAGAATGTGCCGGTGCCCTCATCCATATGACGATCAACGACCGATGAATTTCAGAAGCCGGAGTACCCAGCGTCTCAGATATCTGGTCATTCTCGTTGTAGCCTTGGGAATGGCCGTCGCTCTGCTCAGCCTCACACAGGCCCTCGACCGGAAACCGGCGGCGGTGGTTCCCACCCCGCAGACCGAATCCTGGTGGACAGCCAGACATGAGCAAGCACTCGCACGTATCCGCCAGGGCGAAGTTGACCTGCTGCTGATTGGAGACTCCATTACACAGGGATGGGCCGATGAGGGGCGCCGCATTTGGGACGAGTATTATGGGCACCGCCGTGCCGTGAATTTGGGATTTAATAATGATCGCACCGAGCATGTGTTGTGGCGGCTGGACCATGGGGAGATCGAGGGGATTGCCCCGAAGCTGGCGGTCGTGATGATCGGAACCAACAACACGGGTGCGCGTCACGACCCCCCAGGAGAAACTGCTGCAGGCATCCAGGCGATTATCACGACCTTACGCACACGCCTTCCCGGCACCAAGATTCTGGTGCTGGGCCTATTTCCGCGCGGCGCCTCAGTGGATGACCCGCTCCGCCGGTTGAACCTGGCCATTAATGATCGCGTCCGCGCCTACGCCGACAACCAGCATGTCTTTTTCCTGGACCTCAGCCGGCACTTTCTCGACGACCGAGGACGCCTCTCTCAAGACCTCATGCCCGACTACCTGCACCCGAATGAGCGCGGGTACCAAGTATGGGCCAACGGAATGGAAGAGATGGTCAAGAAGCTGCTGGGCGAGTGAAGGCGAACGGCCGAGCAAAAATCCCGGGAGGGCCTGGTCGAGGTGGCCCGGATTTGCTGGACCCCTTTGAACGGGGACACTTATGAAAAAAGCACCAGGAATAATCCGCGGCGTGTGGCAGGTTTTCCCATAATACTGATCGTCGGGTTCTTCGGGATGGACCAACCGCCTCCACGATGCACACCGGACATACACTCAGCCGCGGCGTGCCGGCACCGGCTCCAGTTCGACGCTCCCCACCAGAGCGCGCTAATTGAAACGAGCGGGTTCGAATAGGGACCTGACGCCGACGAGGTAAACCTTGCCGACGATGCCAAATGTCAATTCGCGCGTCCAGCAGGCTTCCACTAACTTGACCCTACGCTCTTCCTCTGTCGACAACGGCGTGTGCACTTCGAACACTTGTCTCCTCTCCGGAGGTTGCGGCATTAAGAGCAGGAATCCTCCCGGGCTGGTATTGAGAGACAGCGCGTGCCCATCAGAGAATTCGACGATCTCGTAACCAGCGACTTGCGCAAGCTGGAACAAACATGGCTGTATCCTCCCGACACGTCTGCCACCCCTGCGATCCGGATTGGCCGACTTCTCCACTTTTCGCGAGAGCTTTGAGGGGCTCATATGTGGCCTTGCTGTGACACCGGGGCACCCCGTTTGTTCACGTCCACCCGCATCCGGCACTGTACGACACGCCGACGTTCTCCCCCGCCTTTATGCAATGGCGGAGAGCCCGGCGCCTGTTGCCTGCATCTCAGGTGCCTTGATCCGGGCGTACATCTGTTGATTCCTGTCCTTTTCCCCTGACCCGATCTCTTCCAGAACGATGATGATTCGAGAATCGCGGCTCGCAGCTCCATTGGGATGTCCGAATCCACGGAGCAGGAGTCTTCGCCCACCTTCGGACACGACTCGACTCATTTCGAACTGGTCCCAGATATTTGCCTCGAGGCGGTCATCGAGGCTTTCCTGAATTTGATCACGAAGCTCTATCAGCGGCCTTGAAAGCACGATCACGCCTGATTCTGTCATCGCCTGGCCGATGTTCCGTATCAATTCGAGGGCCCGGCGATTCACATACTGCAACTGCAGCGAGCGCGAGAAGACAAGGACCCCCGGACTCGACTGCCCTAAGACCAAACTCTCGCTACGGCCTGAAAACACAAATGCTGTGCTCACCTCTGCCCTGATAGTCATGACGCCCTCCTCAGAACGACTCTATGAGATGAACTGAACACACGCGTAGTAACGCACCACGCTGCGTGAGATAAGGTCTGTCGGACAGGTTTCGGAAAAGGAGAGAAGGAGACGACGACGTTCCATCCATGGTAGAGACCCGCGGTAAGGTCACAAACCTACTGAGAACGTGTCACAGGGACATTGGAACTACCAATTTGCCAAAAGAAAGGCAACCCCTCTAAGGGGTTATAGGCCTTCAACGATGCCTCTGTGCGTCGCGAGGACAACGAAGACCACGGACAGAGAAGGTGATTTAAAATCAACCGGCTGTGATTCGACTACCAGAAATTTCTCGTCACCTAAATCGTCGTATCGGGTATCGAGTAGAAGGGGCCGGAGAAGAAAAAGCGTCAGGAACATTTCGTGGCAGGGATCTGGTTCATGAGGTTTAGTTTATCTGGTCTTTCGAGTTTCTTTGGTTTCACTCAACAAGAGAACCCGGTCTAGTCGTTGCTCACGTTTTTCGAGGTCGCACATGGACATATTGATGATCGTGTTTCGTATTTCGCTGAAAGAACGTCTGCATGAGTTATTGCGGACGTGCGATCTCATGGCCTACACAAAAAATTCCCGAGACAGTCGGGACAGGACAATCGGGACCAGCTGAAGGGATCTCGTTCTATCCAGGGTGTACAGTGCGATCCTGCTCTCGCTCGAACCAGCTCAACATGACAAAGTCGCCGATACGGTGAAGGCCTGGTGTGCTGAGACCCGCTACCCCGATCAACAAGGACTCGTATCTTGACGCTCCGCCCCTTCGCCACGCCCTGTAGACCAAACCACGACAACAGAATCATCTTTTGACGGATGGCGCTGCTAGACCTGGTCTAGTACAGATGGCATCCATTCGACCCGAGATAGCTGTGTGGGGAAAATCAAGGTTCGCCCAGGGACGTGGGGTGTCAGGTGCAGAACGTCGATTCTTCGGTCAGCACGTATCATCTCATCCGTCGCTCAGGGGCAGGCCGCAGTTCTCCATCCGTACTTGGTCTACTGAGGCTGGATCACAATTAATTATTAAATGGAGGTTCTCTTGAAAACACTGCTGACTTCAGGCCGCCTACTCAGTGTGTTTCTCTTGT